>JAAXIH010000207.1 GCA_012270465.1 Synechococcus sp. | reverse complement strand
GGTCAGCTGATGAAGAAGACCGGCGGCAAGGCTGATCCCAAGTTGGCCAACCAAATCCTCAGCCAGAAGCTCAAGGGCTGAGGGCAGCGGCCAGCTGCACATTGAGCGCAGCGGCATCAGCGCGGTTGCTGATCAACACATCAGCGAGAGGGCGTTTGCGCTCTAGAGGCCACTGCGCATTCATGCGTGCTTGCGCGTCTGTTTCGCTGAGTTGGTCGCGGGCCATCAGCCGCTGCAGTTGTTGGCTTTCATCGCAATCCACCAGCCAGGTTTCACTGCAGAGCCCTTCAAGCCCGCTTTCAAACAGCAGCGGAATCATCAGCACCACCGCAGGCATGGCGTTCAGCCGCATGAGCTCCTGGTCAAAGCGCTGGCGCACGATTGGATGCACCAGTTGCTCCAGCCAGCGGCGCTGGTCTGGGTTGCTGAACACGATGGCTCCCAAGGCGCGGCGATCCACCACCCCGCTGCTGCTCACCACCCCAGTGCCAAAGCGCTCAAGCACCGCCTCTGTGGCGGGTTGGCCGGGTTCTAAGGCTTGGCGCGCGTAGAGGTCAGCGTCGAGCACCGGCAGCCCATGGCGTTGCTCCAGCAGCCGCGCGGCGCTGCTTTTGCCAGTGGCAATGCCGCCAGTGAGGCCAATGCGGCGCTGGGCCACGGGAGAATGGAGCAGTGTGTTGGTTTGGATGATGACGCACCCCTGGCGTGCCATCGAGGGTGGGATCACGGCACCGGCTGGATTTCAGGCCGCTGGCATCACCGCCGGGTTGAAGGCCAGCGGCCGCTCTGATTTGGCGTTGCTGCTGGCACCAGCTGGAGCGGTTTGCGGAGGCAGTTTCACCACCAACCGCGTGCGTGCGGCTTGCGTGGATCTTTGCGCGGAGCGGCTCGAGGCCACAGGCGGCAAGGCGCAGGCGGTGTTGATCAATTCCGGCCAGGCCAATGCCTGCACGGGTGATTTGGGCTTGATCGATAGCCAGAGGGCCACCCAGGCGGTGGCTGATCAGTTGGGGCTGAGCCAAGAGGAGGTGCTGATCTGCTCCACCGGGGTGATTGGCGTGCCGATTCCGATGGACACGCTGCTGGCTGGAGTGGCGCCTTTGGTGTCGGCCTTGGGCCCATCGCCGCAGGCTGCTGCCGCAGCGGCGGACGCGATTCTCACCACCGATCTGATTGATAAGCAGGTGGCCCTGGAGGCCGAGTTGGGTGGCCGCACCGTGCGCATTGGTGGCATGGCCAAAGGCTCGGGAATGATTCATCCCGACATGGCAACGATGCTGGGGTTCTTCAGTTGTGATGCCGCCGTGCCAGCTGATGTGTGGCAAGCGATGGTGCGCCGTGCGGTGCAGCGCTCGTTCAACAGCATCACCGTTGATGGCGACACCAGCACCAACGACACCGTGCTGGCCTACGCCGCCGGAGAGCCATTAGCCGTTGAACACCACAACGCGCTCGAGCAAGGGCTCACCACGGCGATGCAGCAGCTGGCGCGCGCCATTGCCCGTGATGGGGAAGGGGCCACGTTGCTGTTGGAAGTGCAGGTGGAGGGCGCTGCTGATGAAGCCGCAGCCCAGGCCATTGCCCGCACGGTGTGTGGCTCCTCGCTGGTGAAGACCGCCGTGCATGGCCGCGATCCGAACTGGGGCCGCATCGTTGCGGCTGCTGGCCGCGCTGGGGTGCCAATGGATCCTGATGCTGTGGCCCTTTGGCTCGGCGAGCATCAGTTGATGGCAGCCGGTCAGCCCTTGGCGTTTGATCGCGCAGCGGCCAGCACCTACATGCGCGAGCGGGCGGCAGGCACGTATCTGCTTGATGACACCGTTGTGATTCGCCTGGTGGTTGGCCAGGGCTCAGGCACGGCAACGGCCTGGGGGTGTGATCTCTCCGATCAGTACGTGCGCATCAACGCCGACTACACCACTTGAGTGCGCTGTGGATCGCGATTTGGTGATTCATCAACGCTTGGCGATCCCCGCCGCTGAGCTGCAATGGCGCTTTACTCGCTCCTCTGGACCGGGCGGGCAGAACGTCAACAAGTTGGAAACCGCTGTTGAGCTGCTGTTTGACCTGCAGGCTTCCGCGGTCTTGGGAGAGGTTCGTCGTCAGCGCCTGCAAGAGCGCTTGGGCCCCAAGCTGAGTGGTGGGGTGTTGCGGGTCGTGGCCGCTGAGCATCGCTCCCAATGGCGCAACCGGCAGTTGGCCCTCGAGCGGCTGGTGCAGTTGTTGCGCGAAGGCCTGAAGCCGCCGCCGAAGCCACGCCGCGCCACCAAGCCCACGCGCGGTTCGCAGCGTCGCCGCTTGGATGCCAAGAAACAGCGCGGTCAGCTCAAGCAGCAGCGTCAACGACGCCACCACAGCGATGACTGAGGCTCTGTCAGCACAACAGCAGCAGCCCCTTGCGTTTCAGTTTTTGCTGCTTACTCTCTGCCAAAAAAGTGTTCGTAACTGTTTTTGGCCAGAAAGGCGGTGTAGCGAAGACCTGCACCAGCATTCACCTAGCCAGTGTTTGGGCCCAGCAGGGTTACGCCGTCTGCGTCGTTGATGCGGACCGCAACCGCTCGGCAACCGCCTATGGAGCCAGAGGTCTGCTGGGCTTTGACGTGGTGCCTGTGGAGGCTGCCGCCAAAGCCACCCGCACGGCTCAGATCGTGATCACCGATGGCCAGGCCAGTAGCCATGAGGATGAATTGAAGAATCTCTCGGCTGGCTCGGACATCGTTGTGCTGCCCACCACGCCGCAAGCCCGCTCGGTGGAACTCACCATCGAGATGTCGGCAATTTTGCGGGGCTACGGCATCCGCCATGCCGCCTTGCTGGTGAAGGTGGACACGCGCAAGCAGCGTTTCGCCGATGAGGCGCGCGACACGCTTGAGGGTTTTGGCCTTGAGGTGCTGGGTGGCTCCATCCCCTTGCTCGCTGCGTTTGACAAAGCAGAAGTTCAAGGCGTCACCGTGCGTGAGGCCGTGGATGACAAGGGGCGTTCGGACCCGCGCCGCATGGTCGGCTGGGCGGCCTATTGCGCTGCAGCCAACCAATTGCAGGCCATTTTGAAAGCAGATTCAGCCGATAACCTGGCCGCCTGATCCCAGGCTGAATGCGAGCGCTCCGCGCCAATCTGCTGCTGCTCATCTTCAGCTTGGCGTTTTGCCTGGTGGGGGCTGAGCTGGCCTTGCGGGTGCTGCGGCTGGGCTTCAACAACACCCCGCTGAACCCCAGCGCCACACGGCACCACCAGCATCCAACCAACTACGCCTTTCAGGCCTATTCGCTGCAGGACGAATGGGGCGGCTTTGAAATCCAAACGGATCGCTTTGGCAACCGTTCCCTCAAGGGCCTCTGTGAGTTCCCAGCTGCTGGCCCCAAGCGGCATGTGCTGATGTTGGGTGACTCGTTTGTGGAAGGCTTTCAGGTCAGTGATGCCGACAGCATGGCTGGCCAGTTGCAGCAGCAGCTCTGCGGTGCTGGCGTGGCCGTTCACAACTTGGGGGTGAGTAGCTACTCCCCGGTGCTCTCAGACATCCAGTTGCGTGAATACCAGCAGCAGCATCCCCAGGGATCAGAGCTCTTGGCGGGTGGCGTGGTTGTTCATGTGCTTTTTGACAACGACCTCGATGGCGATCAGGACTACAGCAGCCAGCTCCAGAGCGATTCCAATGGGGCATTGGTGGTCTCCAGTGAAACCCAGCTCTCGCCCCTGGAGCGTTTGGCACGGGTGTCCTATCTGGCCCGGTTGTTGCGCCGCGCTCAGCTCACCGTGAGCGAGTTGGGGCGCCGCCAGGAGATCACCTCAGCCCAAAAGAGCCCAGCTGCGGCCACCAGTGGGGATCAATGCCCGCGCTCAGCAGCTGAGCTCGAACCCACCCGCACTGCTTTGCGTGCCATCCGTGATCGCGTGGCAGCTGCCGGCGGCCGCTATCTGATCTCAGCGGTGCCTAGCGCTCCCCGCAAAGGTCCGCACCTCGCGCCCTGTTTTGCTCAATTAGCCCAGGAGCTTGATGTGCCCTATGTGCCCATGGCGCCAGAGTTGCTGCGCCAGCCCCAGGCGTTTTATTTCACCCATGACATGCACCTCAATCCCCAGGGGAACCGCTATGCGGCCGGCCAATTACTTCAGGCCCTGCCAGCGGAGGTGAAGTCATGACGATGATGAGTTCCAAGAAGCGCCCCCCACGGCCTGTGGCGGCTCAACCAGCTCAGAAGCAGCGCCGGCCAGCCCGGCGCCCCAACCCTTGGAATCCCATGGGGCCTTTGCTGGTGGGGCTGTGTTTTGGTTTGGCCTATGTGGTGACGGGCCGGCTGCTGGAAGATCGCCTTGGGGGCCTGGTTCCATTGGGCCGGCGTTTTTCCAGCAAACCCGTACCCGGCTTGACGCTGGAGAGTTTGCGCATGCGCTACGGCGCGGAGCGGGTCAATTTGCTCGGGCCATCGCCGCAGTTGCTCCCCGAGCCGGAGCCGGTGGATGCCGCTGTGCTTCCAGCTCCGGAGTTGTTTGTGGAACCTGAGCCTGTTGATCCCTTGGCGCTTCCAGTTCCGGAGTTGTTCCCACAGCCTGAAGCGGTGGATTCCTCGGTGCTTCCAGCGCCTGAGATTGTTGAAAGTCCTGAGCTGCCTTTGATGGATCCGCTCGAGGATCTGCCCCCTTGGCCGCAGCCGCTGCCACAACCACCGTCGTCTTCTGCCACAGTCGGAGCGCCGCCTCCTGTTTGGCGATGAGCACCCCGGAAACTTTGGTGCAAGCCGCGTTGAATCGTTTGGCTGCCCGTCTTGGCAGCAGCGCCATGGATGCGGCTGCTCAGTTCAGCGTGATGGCGCAGGACGCGCCGCAAAAGCTGCAGCAAGAACTGGAACTGTTTTGGCAAGAGGTGCAGCAGGAAGCCGAGCGCATCGAACAACCGCAGGCCACCTCCACCGAACCCACGGAAGCCGCCCCAGAGAATCTGCAGGATCAGCTCGATGGTTTGCGCGCTCAAGTGGCCAACTTTTCGCGGCGCCTTGAGGAGCCCAGCTAATGGCGCGATTGCGCAGTGTGCTGCGCTCCTTGCGCATCTGGTCGGTCGTGGTGGTGCTGCTCAGCCGCCTTTGGTGGGACGGGCGGCAGTGGACCTATCTCAGCGGGGCTAGCGAGGAAGCGATTGAGCGGCGTCAGCGCCGTTTGGCCCGCTGGCTGTTGCACGAACTGCTGGGTTTGGGTTCGGCCTTCATCAAGCTGGGGCAGTTGCTCTCGGCCAGGCCTGATCTGCTGCCAGCCCCTTGGGTGGAGCAGTTGGCGCAACTGCAAGATCGGGTGCCGTCGTTTCCTTTCCCGCAGGCGGAGGCTCTGCTGGAAGCGGAGTTGGGGCCGCTCCGCAGCGAGATCATGCGGATCGAGCCCAGGCCCTTGGGGTCCGCCAGCTTGGCTCAGGTGCATCGCGCCACCCTGCACAGCGGCCGCGATGTGGTGCTGAAGCTGCAGCGGCCGGGGTTGGAGAAGCTCTTCCGCCTTGACTTGCAGGTGATGGAGCAGGTGGCCGCTGTGCTGCAGCGTCACCCCAATTGGGGGCGCGGGCGCGATTGGGTGGCCATGGCCCGCGAATGCCGGCGGGTGCTGCTGCGGGAGTTGGATTTCCGCTTGGAAGCCGAGCATGCCGCCCGCTTTCGCCAGCAGTTTTTGGATGACCCCGATGTGCGCATTCCCGCGGTCATCTGGGAGCTGACCACACGGCGCGTGCTCTGCCTGGACTATCTGCCTGGCACCAAAATCACCGATCGCGAGGCGTTGCTGCAGCGCGGCATTGATCCGGTCGCTGTCGCCGAGAAAGGTGCCGCGAGCTACCTGCAGCAGCTGGTGCTCTACGGCTTTTTCCATGCTGATCCCCATCCCGGCAACTTGGCGGTTGCCGATGACGGGGCACTCATCTACTACGACTTCGGGATGATGGGGCAGATCCCTCCCCGGCTGCGCAGTCGCTTTGGCTCGATGGTGACGGCGGCCGCGGCGCGTGATGCCGGCGGTTTGGTGGAGGAGTTGCAGGCCGCTGGGGTGATCAGCACCAACATCGATGCCGGTCCGGTGCGCCGCTTGGTGCGCGTGATGCTCGATGACGCCCTGACGCCACCGTTTCCGAGCAATGTTCTCGATCGCCTCTCGGGTGATCTCTATGCCTTGGTCTACGGGCAGCCCTTTCAGCTGCCGGTTGATCTGATCTTTGTGATGCGCGCCCTCTCCACCTTTGAAGGTGTTGGCCGCGCCTTGGATCCCGGCTTTAGCTTGGTGGCGATTGCCAAGCCCAAGCTTCTTCCCCTCATGACTGCCAGCGGTAATGGCCCCAACGAGCTGATTAATGAGCTGGGCCGTCAGGTGGGTGCGTTGGGCACGCGGGCTGTGGCACTGCCGCGGCGCCTGGATTCCAGCTTGGAACGCCTTGAGCAGGGCGATCTGCAACTGCAGATTCGTCTTGGTGAATCCGACCGGCAATTCCGCCGCATGGCCACCGCTCAGCATGCCATCGGTCAGTCCGTGTTGCTGGGATGTTTGGCCTTGGCGGCCGCATTGCTCGGCGCCAGTAGCCGTCCGGTTTGGGCCGTTGCCCCCTTAGTGGCCGGGGTGCCCGTGGGTCTGAGCTGGCTCAAGCTGCAGTTCAGGCTGCAGCGTGATCAACGGCTTGAGCAGCTTCCCGGCCAGCAGCGCTGATCAGCGGCGCCCGCGGGGTCCGCGGCCTTGGGTGCCGGCATACACCGCTTGGCTGCCGAGCTCGTCTTCGATGCGCAGCAGCTGGTTGTACTTGGCGATGCGCTCAGAGCGGCTGAGGGAGCCGGTTTTGATTTGGCCAGCGCCGGTGGCCACAGCCAGATCGGCAATGGTGGTGTCTTCGGTCTCGCCGCTGCGGTGGCTGATCACGCTGGTGTAGCCATTGCGGCCGCCCAAGTCGATCGCTTGCAGCGTTTCGCTCAGCGAGCCGATCTGATTCACCTTGATCAGGATCGAGTTGGCCACGCCCAGATCGATGCCGCGCTGCAGCCGGGTGCTGTTGGTGACGAACAGGTCATCGCCCACCAGCTGCACCGAACCGCCGAGGCGCTCGGTCAACAGCTTCCAGCCATCCCAGTCGTCTTCAGCCAGGCCGTCTTCGATCGACACGATCGGGTAGCGGCTCACCAGCTGGGCCAGCTGATCCACCATCTCGGCGCTGCTGTAGTTGCCGCCGCCAAAGCTGTAGCGGCCGTCTTTGTAGAACTCGGTGCTGGCCACATCAAGGGCCAAAGCGATTTGCTCGCCGGGCTTGTAGCCGGCTTTTTCGATGGCGCGCACCAGCAAGTCGCCGGCGGCATCGTTGCCATCGAGGTTGGGGGCAAAGCCGCCCTCATCGCCAACGGCGGTGGAGAGGCCTTGCTCGTTCAACAGGCCTTTGAGGGTGTGGAATACCTCAGCACCCCAGCGCAGCGCTTCGCGGAAGCTGCCGGCGCCATGGGGCACGATCATGAATTCCTGGAAATCCAGGTTGTTGGTGGCGTGCTCGCCGCCATTGATCACGTTCATCAGCGGCACCGGCAGCACCGTTGCCGATGGGCCACCCAGATACCGGTACAGCGGTAGGCCAACCCCATTGGCCGCTGCGCGGGCCACGGCCATGCTCACCGCCAGGATCGCGTTGGCACCAAGGCTGGATTTGTTAGCGCTGCCATCGAGTTCGTTCATGGCGGCATCAACGGCCACCTGATCAAGGGCGCTTAGCCCGCAGAGGGCTGGAGCGAGCCGCTCTTCCACATTGCTGACGGCTTGGTTGACCCCCTTGCCGAAGTAACGCATGGCATCGCCATCGCGCAGCTCATGGGCTTCGTGGGCACCGGTGCTGGCGCCGCTGGGCACGATCGCCCGGCCGCTGGCGCCTCCCTCAAGCAACACCTCGGCTTCGACGGTTGGGGTGCCGCGGGAGTCCAAGACTTCCCGTGCCACCACGGTGTCGATCACAAGGTCGAGAGAGTCGAACACAGCGGTCTCATCTGGCGGGCTCATTATGCAGATGGGCCCTGCACAATGAGCTCAGCTAGAGCCATCAACGCCCCATGCGTTTGCTGCACACCATGCTTCGGGTGGGCGATCTGGAGCGCTCCCTCGCCTTCTACACCGAGGTGCTCAAGATGAGCCTGCTGCGTCGCAAGGACTACCCCAGCGGGCGCTTCACCCTGGCCTTTGTGGGCTATGGCCCGGAGTCCGACCAAACGGTGCTGGAGCTCACCCACAACTGGGACACCAGCAGCTACGAGCTGGGCGAGGGTTATGGCCACATCGCCCTGGGGGTGGATGACATCTATGGCACCTGCGAGCAAATTCGCCAGCAGGGCGGCAAGGTGGTGCGTGAACCCGGTCCGATGAAGCACGGCTCCACCGTTATTGCCTTTGTGGAGGATCCGGATGGTTACAAGGTGGAACTGATCCAGTTGAGCTCTCGAGCCGATGCGGCTGCCTGATTCCCGTTTCAGCCTCACCACCGAGCCAGAACGCTTCAACGATCTCGCTTGGGATCTGCTGCTCGGCGCCCAGGAGGAAGCCCGCCGCTGGCGCCACGGTGAGATGGATGTTGAGCACTTGGTGCTGGCCTTGCTCGATGAGCAACGGCTGCGGCCGCTGCTGAACACCCTGCGCTTGCAAGGCCCTGAGCTGCGCGACGACCTCGAAGACTTTTGCGCCCGCCAGCCCACCCGCAGCAGCAACACGCTGTATGTGGGCGATGACTTGGAGCTGCTGCTGGATCTGGCTGAGCAGGAACGCCAGCAGCAGGGAGCCGCCAGCATCGATGAGCGCCATCTGCTGTTGGCCCTCGCCAGTGATGAGCGCCTCGGTGGTGCCCTGTTGCAGCGTCAGGGCCTGAGCCGCTCCCAGCTCGATGAGCAATTGCAGCCCGTGGGCATGGCGGTGGCCGAGCCCGTGGCTCCTCCGGCGCCAGCGGCTGCACCTGCACCGCGTCCGGTTGCCATCGATGGGCCCAGCGATCCGCCCGCCCAGCCCAGTGCCGACGATGGAGCCTTAGCCCAATACGGCCGCGACCTGACCGCCTTGGCCAAGGCCGGCAGCCTGGATCCTGTGATTGGCCGCAGCGCCGACATTCGGCGGCTGATTCAGGTGCTCTCGCGCCGCAACAAAAACAACCCCGTATTGATTGGTGAGGCCGGCGTTGGCAAGACCGCCATTGCGGAGCTGTTAGCCCAGCGGATGGTGGCCGGTGAAGTGCCCGATTCCCTCAAAGGCCGCCGCTTGATCTCGTTGGATCTCGGTGCCTTGATCGCTGGTGCCAAATACCGCGGTCAGTTCGAAGAGCGCTTGCGCAGCGTGCTGGAGGAGATCGCCGCTTGCGATGAGAGCAGTGAAGGGGTGGTGCTGTTCATCGATGAAATCCACACCCTGGTGAATGGCGATCGCGCTGGTGCCGATGCCGGCAGCGTGCTCAAACCAGCCCTGGCCCGCGGAGAGTTGCGCTGCATTGGTGCCACCACCATCGAGGAATACCGCCGCACGCTGGAAAAAGATCCCGTGCTGAATCGGCGCTTCCAGCAGCTGCTGATCAAGGAACCAGCCCTGGATGTGTCGCTGGAGATCCTGCGCGGTGTGCGCGAGCGCTACGAGCTGCACCACGGCGTGAGCATTGGCGATGACGCCCTCGAGGCGGCCGTGCGTTTGGCGGATCGCTACATCAGTGATCGCTGCCTGCCCGATAAGGCGATCGATCTGATCGATGAAGCGGCTGCGGATTTGAAGATGGAGGCCACCTCCAAGCCGGCGGTGGTGGAGGCGGCTGAGGCGGAGTTGCGTCGGATCGAACGCTCGCTGTTGGCCGCTGAGCAGGCGCCGATGGAGGAGCGGGTGCAGCACCAGCAGCGCCGCAGCGAGGCGCTCGACAAGCTCGAGCAACTGCAAGACCGCTGGCAGCACGAGCGCCAGCAGCTGCAGGATTTGCGCCAACTGCAGCAGCGTGAGGAGGAGCTGCGCCACGGCATTGCCGAGGCCGAGCGGCTCACGGAGTGGGAAGACATGGCGCGGCTGCAGGTGGAACTGGAGCAGGACGTGCAGCGCCGCCGGCAGGAGCTGGAGGTGGAGCTGCAGCAGCCCGGTCGCCTCTTGCGGGATCTGGTGGCGGCCCAAGACATCGCCGATGTGGTGGCCCGCACCACCGGCATTCCTGTGCAGCGCTTGATGGCCGGTGAGCGGCAAAAACTGCTGGAACTGGAAAACCGCCTCGGCGAGAAGGTGCTTGGCCAACCCGATGCCGTGACGGCTGTGGCCGCGGCGATCCGCCGCGCCCGCGCCGGCATGAAAGATGCGCGCCGGCCGGTGGGCTCATTTCTGTTTTTGGGCCCTACCGGTGTGGGCAAAACCGAGCTGGCCCGCACCTTGGCCGCCAACCTCTTCGATGAAGAAGAGGCGCTCGTGCGGCTCGACATGAGCGAGTTCATGGAGCGCAATGCCGTGGCCCGCTTGATCGGGGCGCCGCCGGGCTACGTGGGCTACGAGGAAGGAGGCCAGCTCACCGAGGCGGTGCGGAGCCGGCCCTATGCGGTGGTGCTGCTCGATGAAGTGGAGAAGGCGCACCCGGAGGTGTTCAACCTGCTGCTGCAGGTGCTCGATGACGGCCGCCTCAGCGACTCCCAGGGCCGCAGCGTTGATTTCCGCCACACCGTGGTGGTGATGACCAGCAATCTGGCCAGCCGCGCCATCCTCAGCCATGCCCGTGATGGCGATACAGCCGCACTGGAAGCTGAGATCGACAGCAGCCTGGCGGCGCAATTCCGGCCGGAATTCCTCAACCGCATCGATGAAGTGATTCGCTTCCGTCCGCTGCAACCGGAGGACCTGGTGCCGATCGTGCGGCTGCAGCTCGCGGATCTGGCCGCCCTGCTGGCTGAGCAAGAGCTGCCCTTGCAGGTGGATGAGGCGGTGGTCCAGTGGTTGGCTACTGAGAGCTATGACCCGGAATACGGGGCCCGGCCCCTGCGGCGACTGCTGCGCCGGCGCTTGGAAAACCCGCTGGCCACCGAGCTGCTCGAGGAGCGCTACCAAGGCGCTGCCGGGGTCCAGGTGAGCTTGGAGGAGGGCAGCCTGCGCTTCAGCCCAGTTCTGTAGGCTGTTTGTTTGCGGTTCATCCCCCGCGACGGAGGAGTGTGGTTTTCAGCCAGCCGAACAAATCTGGTGATCCCACGGCCCCTGAGGGGGCGGTGATCGAGGCTGATGCCAAGCCGGACAACGGCAACGCTGCAGCGTCTCAGCCCCCTGGCGCCCCTCGGGAGCCGCGTGGGCCCATCGAGTCCACCTTGGCTGAGCTGCGTCGTGTGGTTTGGCCAAGCCGCCAGCAACTGATCAGTGAGTCCGTCGCTGTTCTGTTGATGGTCACCCTCTCGGCCGCTGCGATCGCGTCATTGGATCGCTTCTTCCGCTGGATGTCCCAGCTCGTTTTCCGTTGATCGCCTTGTCAGAGCTCACCGAACCCCTTAACGATCAAGACGTCCTCGAGACGGCTGATTCAGCTGCTACCGGCGAAGAGCAGGCCGAGAGCAAACCACAGGTTGCCCGCTGGTATGCCGTTCAGGTGGCGTCGAGTTGCGAGAAGAAGGTCAAAGCCACCCTCGAGCAGCGGGCGGTGACCCTTGGGGTCTCCAATCGGATCTTGGAGATTGAGATCCCCCAAACCCCCGCGGTCAAGATCAAAAAAGACGGCTCCCGTCAAAGCACCGAAGAGAAGGTGTTCCCCGGCTATGTGCTGATTCGCATGGTCATGGATGAAGACACCGAGCAAGCGGTGCGCAGCACCCCCAACGTGATCAACTTCGTTGGCCATGAAGAGCGCCGCACCACCGGCCGTGTGCGCGGCCGCATCAAGCCTCGCCCCCTGAGCCGCTCGGAGGTGAACCGCATCTTCAAGCGGGCTCAAGAGAAGAAACCCGTCGTCAAGGTCGATCTGGCCGAAGGCGATCGGATCAGCGTCACCGCTGGTCCCTTCAAGGACTTCTCCGGCGAGGTCATCGAGATCTCAGGCGATCGCAGCAAGCTCAAAGCCTTGCTGTCGATCTTTGGCCGGGAAACCCCGGTGGAGCTCGAGTTCTCCCAGATCAGCAAAGACAGCTGATCTCAGGGCCGTCCCGCTGCGGGGGTCGGCCTTTCGTCCAGCGCCCGTCTTCGGGTGCACCGCAGCACTGTCCCGTCCGTCAAATCGATGGCTAAAAAAGTCACCGCCGTCATCAAGCTGGCCCTGCAGGCTGGCAAGGCCAACCCGGCGCCTCCCGTGGGTCCTGCCCTCGGTCAGCACGGGGTCAACATCATGGCCTTCTGTAAGGAGTACAACGCCCGTACCCAGGACAAAGCCGGTTTTGTGATTCCGGTGGAGATCTCGGTCTT
>JAAXIH010000225.1 GCA_012270465.1 Synechococcus sp. | reverse complement strand
CGTCGTCGAGGAAGCTCTGATCGCTCTGGTCAACGGTGCCAGCGGTGATCTTGCCTGCGCAGGTGGAGCAAGCGCCAGCGCGGCAGGAATAGGGGAGGTCGATGCCCTGCTCTTCAGCAGCATCGAGGATGTACTGGTCGTCGGGAACTTCGATGGTCTTGTTCAGGCCTTCGCTTTCCGAGACGAGGGTGACCTTGTAGGACGCCATGGGAATAATCGTTGCTCAGGTCCGCGGCAAGCCGGGCCTGTGGGGCGGCACAGTTGTACACCTGATCAGGCCCTATCAGGGCCCCTGGCCGCTCAAGGCCAATGGATCATCGAGCACATATAAGCCAGATTTATATGACTTCCGCTCAGGCGCGGCGGATGGCCAGCAATGCCCAACGCCCTTGCTCGGCCTCGGCTGTCACCTGCCAACCATGGGCTTCCAGGTGCGCGGTTAACGCTGGCGCTTGATCCACCAGCAAACCGCTCAGCAGGCCCTCACCGCGGGCCGTGAGCAGCTCAGAGAAAGCTGGCGTGAGGGCCGTGAGCACTGGCGCCAGGATGTTGCACACCAGCAGATCAGCAGGGGTTCCAGCCAACATCTGCTGCAACACATCAGCCGAGCCCAGCTGCACCTGCAACGCGGATCCGGCTTTGTTGAGTGCCGCGTTCTCTGCCGTGGCGCGCACCGCCAGGCTGTCGGTGTCGCTGGCCAGCACCTGGGAGGCTCCTAGGGCCAGCGAAGCAATGCCGAGGATGCCGCTGCCGCAGCCCAGATCAGCCACGCGCGCACCGGCGAGCGAACGCTGCTCCAATGCTTCCAGGCAAAGGCGCGTGGTGGGGTGGGAGCCGGTGCCGAAGGCACTGCCTGGATCAATCAACAGCGCCAGGCGCTGGGCATGCTCAGCGGGCACCTGGAGCCAGGCCGGCAGGATCAACAGCCGTTGCCCCACCGGATCAGGCTGCCAGTGGCGCTTCCAGCTCAGGGCCCAATCTTCTTCGGGCTGCAGCTCCCAGCGCAGCGGAGGCAGCGAGAGCCCAAAGGGCTCGGCCATCTGAGCCAAGGCCTCGGCCAAAGCCACCCGCTCGGGCTCAGGCCAATCCACCTCCGGTAACCAAGCCTGCAGGGTGCGCTGCTGGGGCGCTTCAGGGCGAAAGCGAACCGCCATGCGGTGCACCCCCAAGCTCTCCAAGCGCCACAAAAGGGACTCCTCCAGCTCACCGGGAGGCTCCAGCTCAAGACGCCACCAGGAGGGTTGAGCAGCGGCAGGCATCAGATCACAAGGTGACGGGGTGAGCTTCCTGAATGCCGTTGATGTCCTTGACGCTGGTCAGCGTGCTGCTGGGGATGGGGTCATCGAGGCTGAGCACCATCACGGCATCACCACGGACGATGCGGCGGCCCACCTGCATCGAGGCGATGTTGACGTTGTGCTCACCAAGCAAGGAACCCAAATTGCCGATGATTCCAGGCATATCGCGGTGCCGGGTGAAGAGCATGTGCCGGCTGGGGGGCACGTTCAAGGGGAACTCATCAATGCTGGTGATGCGCAGATCACCATCGGCAAAGACAGCACCGGTCACGGTGTGACTGCCATTGGCATTGCGGCAGGACAGCTGCAACGAGCCACCAGCGAAATCACGGCTGGCCTCGTCTTTGACCTCCAACACATGCACGCCGCGCTGCTTGGCCTCCAGCGCAGCATTGACGTAGTTGATGCGATCGCCCAACGCAGAACTGAGCAGACCCTTCAACGAGGCCACCACCAACGGCTGGCTCGGATGTTCAGCAAATTCGCCCTGGAGCAGCACCTGCAGCTCCTGCACGGGGCCTCCGGAGAGCTGGCTAATCAGCAAGCCAAGGGTTTCAGCCAACTGCAGATGGGGCTTGAGCCGCTCCATCACATCAGGAGTCAGGCCAGGGATGTTGACGGCGCTGCGGGCCGGCAAGCCCAGCAACACATCGCGGATTTGCTCGGCCACATCAATGGCCACATTGGCCTGAGCTTCTTCGGTGGAAGCGCCCAAGTGGGGGGTGAGGATCAGGCGCTCGCAGTCGCCGCGCAGCGGTGAATCCGCCTCCAGCGGCTCATTGGCATAAACATCAAGCGCAGCACCGGCAATCACGCCGTTGTTGAGGGCTGCTGCCAGATCAGCCTCATTAATGATCCCGCCGCGGGCGCAGTTCACGAGGCGCGCATTGGGCTTCATCGTGGCGAGCAGCTCGGCATTCACCAGGTTTTCGGTGTCTGGCGTGCGGGGCAGGTGCAGGCTGATGTAGTCGGCCTCTTGGAATAGGGCATCCAGTGGGCGCAGGCGCACCCGCAATTGCTGGGCCCGTTCACTGGAGATGAAGGGGTCGTAGGCGAGCACCTCCATGCCCATGGCTTGGGCCACACGGGCCACATGGGAGCCGATCTTGCCGAGACCCACCACGCCAAGGGTCTTTTTGTAGAGCT
>JAAXIH010000080.1 GCA_012270465.1 Synechococcus sp. | reverse complement strand
TGCCAAGTAGGCCTTTCGCATGACGAACCTGGTTGAACGCAATCTCGACAGGTTCTCCCGGCTGAATCGCACCTATTACCAAGACCTGCACCGCATTCACCGTCTACTGGTTCCTGAAGGCTCACGAATCCTGCAAGTCGGCTGCGGCAACGGTGATTTACTGGCCAGCTTGCAGCCTCATGTCGGCGTTGGCATCGAAACCAATCCAGCCTTGGCCGCAGCCGCCCAGGAGCGCCATCAAGACCTAAAGATTTATCAATTGGAGGCTGGCATCATTAGCCAGCAAGCTCTCAACAATCCAGGCACTTTTGATGTCATCGTTCTGACCAATATCCTGAACACACTTCCCGATGTTCAAGATCTCCTGCAGCGCCTCGAAGCGTTTTGCCACGAACGCACAAGGCTGGTTATTAGTTTTCATAACTGGCTTTGGCAGCCAGCCTTAAAAGCTGCCGAAAAAGCCGGAGTCAGGCAACAACAACCACCGGAGAGTTGGCTCACACCCAACGACGTTAGGAATCTGCTTGATTTATCCGGCTGGGAAGTTCTGAAGAGCGGCCATCGCTGCTTGCTACCCAGGCACATCCCGCTTCTGACGCCGCTATTGAACCGCTGGGGCAGCCAACTGCCCCTGCTTGAGCAATTAGGGCTCACCCACTGGATGGTGGCGCGACCCATCCGGCAACAACCACAACAGCCCAGCGTCAGCGTTGTGATCCCGGCAAGGAACGAAGCAGGCAACATCGCCGCGGCCATCGATCGGCTGCCGCCGCTGGGATCCAGCACGGAAGTGATCTTTGTTGAAGGGCACTCCAGTGATCACACCTGGGATGAAATCCAACGGGTCTGCAGCACCTACACAGGGCCGATGCAGCTGCGCTGCTTCCAACAAACGGGGAAGGGCAAGGCCGACGCCGTTTGGCTTGGCTTTGAAGAAGCCAAAGGCGACATTTTGATCATTTTGGATGCTGACCTAACAGTCAGACCCGAAGATTTGCCCCGCTTCATTGAAGCCCTCGCCATTGGCCGTGGGGAGTTCGTCAATGGCTGCCGGCTGGTTTATCCGCGCAGTGATGCCGCGATGCCACCGCTCAATACAGCGGCCAATCGCACCTTTGCCGCCTTGTTTTCCTGGCTGCTGCGGCAGCGCCTCAAAGACACCCTCTGCGGCACCAAAGCCATCTGGAAAACGGACTACGAAAACCTCAAGCGGGGCCGCGCCTATTTCGGTGATTTCGATCCCTTTGGGGATTTCGATCTGCTCTTTGGCGCCAGCAAACTCAACCTCAAAATCGTTGAAGTGCCCGTGCGCTACCAGGAGCGCACCTACGGCAGCTCCAACATCGCCCACGTCAAAGAAGGGCTGATCTTGGCTCGCATGTGCGGCTACGCCGCCCGCAAATTGCGCTTCATCCCCTAGGCCCGGCCATGCAGCAGCCCCGCTGGCTCTTGGCGGCTGTCGCAGCAGTGGCGCTGTACAGCTTCCTCCTCTTGGTGTTTGGCATCCGTGGCCTGTGGGCTGATCTGCTGCAGCTTCCAGCAGGGCTCCTCCTGCTTGCCCTCAGCATTGGGCTGATCGGCCAGCTAGCCCTCTTTGCCCGCTGGCATTGGTCGTTGCAATGGCTGAAGCAGCCTCTGGCCTGGCGAAGCAGCGCCTCAATCTTTGCCAGCGGCTTGGCCTTGATGGCCACCCCCGGACGCAGCGGTGAAGCCATGCGCGCCCTGTGGCTGAAACAACGCCACGGCATGCCAGCGCAGGTGGGGGTTGGCATCACCTTGAGTGAACGACTGAGCGATCTCTCCAGCGCCCTGCTGGTGCTCGGCTGGGGTCTCGGTCTTGCCTCTGCGCCCTTACTCCTCATTGGCGGGGGCTCACTGCTGGCTGGCGCTGCTTTGGTGACCCACCCGCTGGCCTTGCGGCGGATGGAGGAATGGCTGCAACAACGGCGCTGGATCCAGCAACAACGGCGCCTGCATCGCCTCAGCCAGGGAGCCCTGTTGTCACTTCAGCAGGTGCGCCAACTGATGCGACCAGCCCCTTTGCTGGTGGCCACAGCCTGCGGCTGCCTGGTGTGGCTGCTGGAGGCCAACGTCATGCACGGGCTGTTTGCGGCCATGGAGGCCCCAATCAGCATCCACCAAGCAGCTGTGATTCGCACCGCCATGGCCTTGGGCGGTGTGCTGTCGCTCCTGCCAGCTGGACTGGGCACAAGCGAAGCCACGGCGATTGGAATTGCCATGGCCTACGGGGCCAGCAGCGATCAAGCCTTGCTGGCCACCTTGATCATTCGAATTTCAACCCTGATGGTTCCCTGCGGACTGGGCTGGCTCAGCCTGCGGTGGCAATCTGTGCACACCCCAAGCACCCTCAGGCGTGAAGCCGCTGACGATTGAGCGCCTGCGTTACCGCTGGCCCAATGGCAGTAGCGCCCTGGAGCGCTGCAG
>JAAXIH010000013.1 GCA_012270465.1 Synechococcus sp. | reverse complement strand
TGCAGGCTGGCAGTAGCGACCCCTCCTATCACCACCATTGGTGGAGCCGTTGAGCGGCAGCCTTAACGCAGCTCGAAGCGGTCAAGCTCCATCACCTTGCTCCAGGCAGAGCTGAAATCAGCTGCCAGCCGCGCTGTTCCGCCTGCTTGGCCATACACCTCAGCGATGGCGCGTAATTGTGCATGGGAGCCCACCACCAAATCCACGCGGCTGGCTCGCCAGCGGGGCTGCTTGTTTTCGGCGTCAACGCCTTGGTAAAGGTTGCTGTGGCCCTCCACCGGGCTCCATTGCGTTGACATATCCAGCAGGTTGACGAAGAAGTCATTGCTGAACTGGCCCGGCCTGCTGGTTAGCACGCCGATGTCGCTGCCATCCCAGTTCAGGCCCAGCACCCGGAATCCGCCGATGAGGGCCGTCATCTCCGGTGCGCTCAGTTGTAGCTGTTGGGCGCGATCCACCAGTAGTTGTTCAGCCTTCAATGACAGATCGCTGCGCAGGTAGTTGCGAAACCCATCGGCGATGGGTTTGAGGGCATTGAATGAAGCCGTGTCGGTCTGCTCGGCGCTGGCGTCCACCCGCCCCGGTGTGAAGCGCACGCGGCAGTTTTGCCCAGCAGATGCAATCGCCTGCTCCACAGCAGCGCTGCCGCCCAGCACGATCAGATCAGCGAGCGACACCTGCATGCCGCCTTGGTGCTTCTGGTTGAAGCGCTGCTGCACAGCTTCGAGAACACTCAGCACGCGCTTGAGTTGCTCGGGGTTGTTCAGCTCCCAGCTGCATTGCGGTTGCAAGCGCAGACGGGCGCCATTGGCCCCTCCGCGGCGATCGGATTGACGAAAACTGCTGGCCGAGGCCCAAGCTGTGCTGATCAGCTCGCCATGGCTCAGCCCAGCGCTCAGCAGCTCTCGTTTGAGAGCATCAGCGGCTGAGGCATCAATGGTTGGAGAGCCCGGAGTGGGTAGGGGATCTTGCCAACTCTGCACCGCCTCTGGCACATCAGTGCCCAGATAGCAGCTGCGGGGCCCGAGATCCCGGTGCGTCAACTTGAACCAGGCCTGGGCAAAGGCATCGCCAAAGGCTTGGGGGTCGCCGAGAAATCGGCGCGCGATCGGTTCATAGACGGGGTCAAACCGCAGCGATAGATCGGCTGTGGTCATCATTGGCGGTGCACTGCGCCCGGGCACGTGGGCATCGGGAATCATGTGCTCGGCTTTGACGTCTTTGGGGTGCCATTGCCATGCGCCCGCAGGGCTTTTGTGCAGTTCCCACTCGTAGCCAAACAGCATCTCGAAATAGCCCTGATCCCACCGGGTTGGGTTGGGTTTCCAGGCCCCTTCAATGCCGCTGGTGATCGTGTCAGCGCCGCAGCCACTGGCGTAGGTGTTGTGCCAGCCCAGGCCTTGCTCCTCGAGCGCTGCGCCTTCTGGATCCGCTCCAAGGTGGGCGCTGGGTGCTGCTCCATGGGCTTTGCCGAAGGTGTGCCCGCCGGCCACCAGGGCCACGGTTTCCTCGTTGTTCATGCCCATGCGGGCAAAGGTGTCGCGCACCTCACGCCCTGAGGCAACGGGGTCGGGTTCACCGTGGGGGCCTTCCGGGTTGACGTAGATCAACCCCATTTCGGTAGCCGCTAGGGGGCTTTCGATCGCCCCGTCGTCGTCATGGCGTTCATCGCTCAGCCAGCTGGTTTCGCGCCCCCAGTAGATGTCGTCCTCTGGTTCCCAGATGTCTTCGCGGCCTCCGGCAAAGCCAGCCGTTGGCAATCCCATCGATTCCAGGGCGCAGTTGCCGGCCAGGATGATCAGATCGGCCCAGGAGAGATTGCTGCCGTATTTGGCCTTGATCGGCCAGAGCAGCCGCCGGGCCTTATCGAGGTTGGTGTTATCTGGCCAGCTGTTGAGCGGTGCAAAGCGTTGGTTGCCATGGCCAGCACCGCCACGACCATCGGCGAGGCGGTAGGTACCAGCGCTGTGCCACGCCATACGGATGAATAGGCCGCCGTAATGGCCCCAGTCCGCCGGCCACCAGCTCTGGCTGTCGGTCATCAAGGCCAGCAGGTCGGCCTTGACGGCATTGAGATCCAGGGTGCTGAAGGCTTGCCGGTAGTCAAAGTTGCTGCCGAGTGGGTTGGCCGCTGGATGGTGTTGATGCAGCAGCGCCAGGTTGATCTGCTCCGGCCACCAGTGCTGATTGGTGGTAGCGCTCGCTGGTGTTGTGGCGGCGCCATGGCCGCTGAATGGGCAACGCATTTCCGCCATCGACACGTACTGCTGGGTGTCTCTGGATTAGTCAGCTTGCGTTAAGGCTTCCCTTAACGCTCCCTCCTCAGGCTGGAGCGATGGACATTGATCTGTATTCCGCTCCGGTTCAAGAGGCGCTGCCTGCCGTGCGTGCAGTGCTCAAGGGGCGCAGCAAGTTGCTGTGTTTTGGCGATCGTCTCCTGCTGGCGGC
>JAAXIH010000197.1 GCA_012270465.1 Synechococcus sp. | reverse complement strand
GCAGTCGTAGTAATACCGAAAGTCCGGAGCGATCGAGCCGGGGTCGGTATCGAAGACCTCATCACTGCAGAAGTGCAGGCCGAAGGCATCGCAGGTGTAGAGCACCCCGGTGCCGTGATCAAAGCTGAAGATCGTGTCGGGCCAGTGCAGGTTGGGGGCACTGAGGAACTCAAAGCGGTGCTCGATGCCGCTCTCGGGGTTGGTGCCGAGATCCAGGGTTTCGCCGCTTTTCACCGCCCGGCTGTTGAAGGCCCGGTGCACCTGGCTTTGCAGGTAGTTGATGGCCACCTTGGAGCCCACCACCTCAATCTCTGGATTGAGTTCCAGCAGATCGCCAATCAGGCCCGAGTGATCGGGTTCGGTGTGGGAAACGATCAGCACATCGATCGTTTTGGGGTCCACCATCTCCTGCAGCGCCGGGATCCAGCTGCTGCGGAATTTGGCGTGGCTCGAATCGATCAGTGCGGTGCGCTCACCGCGCACCAAAAACGAGTTGTAGGTGGTGCCATTGCGCAGGCCGAACTCGATATCAAAGCGGCTGCGGTCCCAATCGAGGGACCGCAAGGTCTGGGTATCGGCTGCAATCTCCTGTTGCTGCAGCGTCAGCCTGGGTTGGATGGCCACCATTGCCGGTTCATGGCTCCTGGGAATAAAACCTAGGACCGAACTTCGGTGGCTGGCGGCTGGCTCAGGCGGCCACCAATTCGGCGGCCTCGTCCCTGAGGCTCAACATGCTGTCGTTGGGCACCAAAGCTGCGACCACATCGCGCAGTTGCTGCAGGGTCTCATCGGTGCCGGGTTCGCCGCGCCACTGCAGGCGGGTCAGCAGTTCCAGGCCGCCGGCTTCGCGATCGGCTTGCAGGGTGGCGTCAATGCACAGCACCCCGTCGATGTCGGGGTGGGTGGACTTGAGCGACACCTGAACTGGTCCGTTGTCGATCACCTCAACGCGGTAGCCCTGGCTGCTCAAGCCCTTGCGCAGGCTGTTCAACCAGAGGCCCAGCCCAGGGGCTGAGGTGGTGCGGACGCGGACCAGTTCCATGGCAGGGCTGCGGTGAATCGAGATGAGCCTCAGGTGTCGCAGCCCGTTTTGTCTGTGTGCTCCGCGACTTCAGGCCTCAACCGTGATGCTCACAGCTGCGTTGCTCTCCGCTTTGGGGGCGGTGATGCGCAGCAGGCCATCGCGGTAGCTGGCCTTGAGTTCATCGCGTTGAATCCCTTTGGGGAAGCGGAAACTGCGGCTCCAGCTGCCATAGCGGAACTCGCTGACCAGGGCTTCGCCCTCGCCTTCGCCCTCCGGTTGAGCCCGCTCAGCGCTGATCACCAGGCTGCGGTCGGTGGCTTTGACATCGATGGAGTCCTTGGCGGCGCCAGGCAGTTCAACGGTGATCTGGAAGGCGGCGTCGGTTTCGAGCACTTCGGCGGCAGGCACGCGTTCGGCCTGGGCCAACTGCTGCTCGAGCTTTTCAAACAGATCGAAAGGGGTGGCGTGACGGGAAAGCATGGTGGTGTCCTCACGGGGTGGTGGGGCTGGCTGATCGCCGCCCCGTTGACCTCAGTGTTCGACGCCTACTCCGCTGCGGCGATGAGGAGAACCGGCGTTTGCGGTGCGGTCCACCACACCCGTTACGGTTCCCACCACCACTGGCTGAAACAGGCCGCCTGGCCGCTGTAGTGGCGCTCTTGATCGATCAGGCTCCAGATCCGCGCCCCGCGGATTTGAAAGCGCCGGCCCTGGCTATTCACCCGCACGCCGCTGTAGTTCTCGAGCTTGTCTTGGCGCCTGGCCAGCTCCAGTTGCTCGCGCCGGCTGAGGCGTTGATTGGCGCTGGCGCTTAGGCGTGAGGGCATGCCCACCATTTGCTCCCAGTTGCGGCTGAACAGCTGCAAGGCCGCCCGGTTGGCATAGAGAAAGCGGGGGTCTTCGCTGCCGTCATGGCAGAGCACCACCTGATCGAGCACAAACAGCTCCTGGGCTGCCAGCCGGATGCCGCTACTGCGAACCAGGGGGCGTTGGAACAGCCGTTGGTGTGATTCCAGCAGCAGGGCCGTGAGCCCCAAGAGCTGCGGGGAGAGCCAGGGAGCCTCCGCCGGCTCGCTCATGGCTCGGCGCCAGCCGCCATGGCTTCCATCATCGCCATCTGCCCCACCAAGGTTCCGTGCTGCTTGAGCTGATCGAGGAAGCGTTGGTTGGCCTCTGGGAAGCGGGGTTCAGGGGCCAGGGGAAGCTCGCCGGCTTCATCCAGGCCAGTGCTGCCTTCCATCGCTGGGGTGATCACCACCAGATCGGGATCGAGGGCGGCGCTGTAGCTCCACCAGCGGCCTGGATCCGGCGGTGGTGCCAGGGTTGGGCTCAAGGCGGCGGGTGCTTCACCGCTCTCCCTTTGCTCTTGCAGCCGCTGTTTGCGCCGTTCGGCCAGCTCCTTGAGCAGTTGGCTGCGGCTGCGGCC
>JAAXIH010000151.1 GCA_012270465.1 Synechococcus sp. | reverse complement strand
TCTTTATGCTCTCAATTGAGGTTGCGGCGCCCCTTGCGTAAGCCCTCACATCTGGTGGCAAATCCTAGCGCTGCTCGTTTTCCTGTAGCGGTTACTGGATAGCAATGACGAAATTTCTGCTGCGCGACGGAAGCCTGATTGACGTTCAGACCGAGGCTGCTCCAGAGGACGTGTTCAGCTACACCAACACGGACGGAACAACCATTCACGCCGCCCTATCCGAGAAGGCTGAAATGGAGCTTCTGCGGCAAATCCCTCCCAAGCTCTTGACGGTTTCCCAACGGATGCAGCTGAGCGATCTTGCAGCTTGAGCTCAGTAAGTGATTAAGGCCAAGTCGTTTAGTCGTCTGAAGCCGACTCAGTTACTCCATGGCCCAAAACAGCATCAGCCACGCTTGCAGCTACTTGATTAGCGCTGGCCATCAAATCGATCGTGGCCAGACCCAGCAGATTGCGAACTTCTGGCGACACATGATCCATGTCAGTCGCCAATTCCAACTTCAACGCCTCGATTTCTGAGCAGTGGGGCAATAGTGCTTGCAGGCGGTCATACAGCAAGTGCGCCGCGAGGGCCATGGCCTGGACTTCCGCGTCGTTCGCTGGCAGATCCGGTTTGTCCATACCAAAAGCTTGGCGACTTTTGACTCGCCACCTCAGCTTTTGGCTGATTTCTTGCCTTAAAGGGATCAATCGGCATGCGTGAGCAGTCAATCGTTGCTCAGTAGCTCGAGTCACACCTGTTGCGGGTCTGTCTCCAGCGCTGAATCAGATCTGTTCTGGGCAGACTTTCGGCGCACCCCAACCAAACCGTGCCTCACCCAACTGCAAGGCAGATTTGCTTCCTCGCCAGCTGGTGCTCCTGCCTGCTCTATGTGGCTCTCTTAATGCCACTGATGCCAAAGCAGGCCATGGGGATTGATCGTGCTGCGCCCACCACGACGAAGGCTGCAGGCCCATCAATCTCTCGCTGATTCAACCGTTGAGTTGAGTGCTGCTGGGCACGCTCAATCCCAATTCACAAAGCAAGTCCAGTAGGTGTTGCGCTGCGCGTTGATCACGTTGCAGTGGCGCTTGGTGATCACAGCCCCCGGTGGCTTGTTCTTGATCGCACGCTTGATGGCTTGGCCCCGGTTCCAAGTGGATTGACCAACGCCGGTTCCGGCCATGGCAGGGGCCCCAGCCATGAGGAGCAGCACAACAACAAGAGCACGAGTCATGGAGCCGGAGACCTGTGCCCTTGTTGGTAGCAAGTTGCTACGGCGATGACGGATTCATGGCGATCAATGGCGGAAGCGATAACGGCCGCCATAGGGGCCCACATCGGCCACCTCAACAGCTTCTGCCTGGGACAGCTCTTTCAGTGCGGCCAACCCCTCGGCATTTTCTGGTGCTGCAAAAGCGGCAGCGGTGAACAGAACAACAACGCCACCAAGAGCAGCAGCGACTGTCTTTTGGTAGTTGGTCATGGTGTCAGTCGGTTGTGGGATCGCTCCCGAACACCTGCACCATCTCCGCTGAAGTTGTGAGCGCCTAGTCACCAACTGGTTGCCAACGAGAAGGGTTCTGGTGAAAGGCCGGTGAATGGGAGCCTCTCACCGGTAAGCACAGCGTTGCTGGAGGTACTCCCTGCACTCAGCGCTGTTGTTGCAGGCTCTCTCGGCGTCTTCTGGGCCCACGGTGCGGCCGTGCTCCTGAAACCATCGCATCGCGATGCCTTGCCGGTAGCCCATGGCCGCCCAACCGGTGTGTCCCCGGCAGAGCTGAGCCTGGCCAGGTGCAGCAAAAACCAGAGAGGCGGCGGCAGCAACCGTCAGCAGCAAGCGCATTGAGCCAGAACCACTGGACGCATGATGGCGGCCCCATCGAGCCTGGGCTGCGGGGAACCGCCCAGTTCCATTCGGTCCTCCCCCTATCCATCACACGCAGCTGCGGTGAGCATGAATCCAGATCAGATCGCATGAGCTGATCCACGTGAGTGAGTCGGATGCAGGGCCCTCTGGATGTCGAGCTCCAGGGGGTCTTTTTTTGCGCTTAGGGTCACCCCTTCTGAATCGCCCCCATGATCCTTCCCTCTCTGCCGATGGATTTGGGGTTGCTGCTGATCTCGATTGCCGTGGTCAACATCTGGCGCGCGCAGCGCCTCAGTGAAGACTGAGCCCGCAGCTCAACTGCGGTAGCCCCACTGCTCCAGAGAGAGATCCTCCGATTGGGCTTCTTCGCCTTCGGTCGGCAAGGCAACGAGCTGCTTATTGGGGAACATCCCTTTCACCTTCTCCCACGCGACCATTTTGTTTGGCGTTGTGGTGCTGACTTCTAATTCCTCGCCACACTCAAAGCGCGCCACCCACCAGGCCATTAACAATCCATTGTTGGCAAAACGCTAACGACGTCGAGTCAGTGGCGGGGCTTTGGATCTCTGAATCAAGCAACATGGCGGGACAGGCAGGACTGCTGCCATGCCCAGCAGCGAACACATCGTG
>JAAXIH010000208.1:11095-12624 GCA_012270465.1 Synechococcus sp. | reverse complement strand
GGCAAACGCTCGAACTGCTCGATCAGCCGGGCCAGTGGTCGGGTGAAGACAGTCAGCGGCCTGCAATGGCTTGGCCGAAATCTAGGCAGGTCATCACGCCACAATGGGGCGCACTTGGGCCAAGTTCTGCCATGGCACGTTCACGCATTCGCCGCCTGCTGGGCATGCTGCTGCCATTGCTGTTGGCGGTGCTGCTCGTGAGCTGCTCAGGCTCAGCCGCTGGTTTGCAGCGCTTCAGCAGTGCCGATGGCCGCTACGCATTCCTCTATCCAACCGGCTGGAACCGGGTGGCCATCAGCGATGGCCCCGAGGTGGTGTTTCACGATCTGATCAACAGCGATGAAACCCTCAGCCTGGTGATTGCACCGGTGGATCCTGATAAGCGTTTGGAGGATCTGGGCAGTGTTGTGGCAGTGGGTGAAAAGCTTGGCCGCACCGTGATTGCACCGCCTGGCAGCGGCCGTGAAGCCGAGCTGATTGAAGCCAGTGAGCGGGAAGATTTAGGCCGCACCTTCTACGACTTGGAGTACAAGGTGCATCTCGCTGAGCGCGATCGCCATGAACTGGCCACGGTGGTGGCCGATCACGGCCAGCTCTACACCCTGGCCGCCAGCACCAATGAAGCCCGCTGGCCCAAGGTGCAGGAGATGTTCCATCAAATGATTGGTTCGTTCACGCTGAATTACTGATGCCACGCCCGCCCCGGATGCTGTTGCTCGGGGCGGGCCTTAGTGGTGGATTGCTGGCTTTGGCCTTGGCCGAGCTTGGCGTGGAGGTGGAATTAGCGGGTGGTTCGCTCGCCGATTCCGCTACGGGCTGGAGCTATGGCGGGGTGCCCTGGTGGGCAGGTGCTGCCAATCCCTTGGGAGAGCTCTTAGCCACCGCACCGCGCTGCTGGGATCAGCTGCAGCAGCGCCATGGTGATCTCGGCTTGCGGCTAGCGCAGTTGTGGCTGCATTGGTCAGAGCAGGCCCCCCAGCAGGCGGTGGCCAAGGTTCAGCAAGCCTTGGCTGGGTTGCCGCAACAGCCGCAGCTCACACCACTGTCAGCCCAAGAGGCGATTGAGACCGAACCCCTCCTGGCTGGAGCCGATCTAGGTGGAGTGCTGCAACTGCCCTATTGGCGTGTTGACCCCTTGGGTTTTCAGCAGGGGCTGGAGCGGGCTTGGAAGGCTGCGGGAGTGCAGCGCTGCGCTCCCCTAGCGGCTGATGAATTGCGGCAGCGGCTTGAGCAAGGCGAGGCGGTGGTGTTGTGCAGCGGTGCGGCCACGCTGGCTTTGCTGAAGGCCATGGGTTTGCAGCCCCCTTCGGCCTTGGCCTTCAGCTGGGCTGGGGTTGCCCGCTGTGATGGAGCCCAGTTGGCTGCTGAGCGGATCGTCATGCCGCTGTTGGGGCAGCGCAGTGCGCGCGAAACCGCTGCCTCAGGAGCTGCTGTGATCTGTGATCCAGGCTTGGCGCCAGCGCCTGGTGGTGGCGTTTTGCTGGGGCAAACCTCCTGGTTTGATCGCCCCATTGATGGCCCTCCACCCG
>JAAXIH010000208.1:0-10995 GCA_012270465.1 Synechococcus sp. | reverse complement strand
TGGACTCAGCTCAAGAGTTTGGGCTTGCTGTGTAGGTGAGCTGGGGCGAGAAGGGTGCGGTGGGGTCCAGCGGTACGGGCAGCAGTTCCCTGAGCAGCTGCGCGTAGGTGATGTTCACATCCACTGCAGCCTCGAGGCGTTGCACCAGGCTGCTGATTAAGCGCTCCTGGGTGATCGATAGATCCAGCTCGCTGGAGAGGCCGGTTTGATAACGCAGCCGCACATCGCGAAACGCCTCGATGGCGGAGGCAACGCCCCGCCGCGCTGAGGCCAATTTCGCCAAGCTGGCTTCATGGTTAAAAAAGGCGCTCTCCAGTCGTAAGCGAATGGCGTTGCGCATGGCTGCGTAGTCCTGAGCGCTGGCAGCCGCTAGCCGATCCAGCGCCAACGCTTGCCCGCTGGTGGTGCCGGCATCAAACAGCAGCCACCTCACGCTGAGCCCTAGGGCCCAGTCGTAACCGCTGTTGTTGAACACGTTGTTGACAGCGGTACCGCAGCAGCCTCCGTTTTTGGGAATCACGTTGTACATCTGCTCATTGACCCCGTAGGTGCCGGCATTGCCAAACAGCGACAGCTTGGGGAGCAGCTGGGCGGCCACCGCATCACTGCGCTTGGCCAGTGCCTCGCGCGCGGCCAGGATGGCTTCCAGCTCGGGGTTGCCGCGATAGGCCGCCAGCAGGCTGGCCTCCAGATCGAGGGGCCAATCCGGCATTGGCACGATCGGATCGCTGGCGCTGGGGGTGATCTCCGGGTTGAGGTTGAGCACCACGGCTAACCGTCGCCGGGCAATGGCGCGATCAGCCATGGCTTGGATCAGCACTTCCTGGTCGCTGGCTTCGATGGCACGGCGACGCATCACATCCAAGCGCGGCACCAAGCCGGCAATTTGCATGTCCAAGGTGTCCTGCAAGATCACCAGGTCGTTTTGAACGGCGGCGTCTTGAATCCGCACGTTCTGATCGGCGCGCTGCAGTCCGTAATAGGCCTCACTCACGTCGAGTTGCAGTCGCCGGAGTTGATTGCCGTAGCGATTGCGCTGTTGCTCGAGGTTGGCGCGCGCCGCCTGCACCAGGGGTGTGCGGGCGAAATCGATCAAGGCGTAGTCGATCTCTAAGCCCGCTTCACCAAAGTTGTCGGTGCCGTTGAAGTAGGCCCCACCGCCCGCTGGTGTGTAGAAGGGGCCATCGGTTGGTGTGCCATCAGCTTGGAGGATCCCGTTCTTCACCATCACGGGATCACCATTGAGGCTGTCATTGCCCGTGGGCACGTTCAGGTTGTTGCTGTTTTGCTCCGTGCTCCCCTCGGCGTAGGCACTGATCCGAGGCCAGTAGGTGCCCATGGCGGCCTGCAGTTCAGCCAGGGCTGCCGCAACCCGTTCGCGCTGCGCTTGCAGCTCAGGGTTGTTGCTGAAGGCAATGGCGAGGGCTTGATCGAGGCTCAGCGATTGAATGGCTCCGGCTTGGAGCTGTTCGGCATCCGGTAGCGCGAGGGGTAGGGGCGCAGCTGTTGCATCTGGAGCCAAGGCACCAGTGGGAGCCGCATTGGGCTCCAGGAGCGATTGCGGTAGCGGTGGCGCCGGCTCAAAGCGATTGGGAATCGGCTCAGGTTCCGGTGGAATCAGGGCATCGAGGGCCCGTAATTCACGATCCAGCCGCTGCCAGCTGCGCTCAAGCTTTTCAACTTCTGCTGTGGAATCCAGTTGGGCCAGGGCCGGCAGTGGCGCAGGGGACACCAGCGCCAGCGTCAGGGCTGCCCACCGCATCAAGCCAAGAGGGCGCGCGATCAACAACCTGGACAAAGAATTCGGCGGCAGTCTGGCTTGATCTGGTTGTCCTTGCCCGGATCTGAGCGTTAAACGCCATGGCGAAGCGTTTCTTCTTTCAACTGCTCGAGCGCTGTGAGGCCAAAGCCGAACAGCTCAAATCCCGCTGGGCTGGCCTGAGTGATCACGGTCAAGTTGGCGTTTGCCTCACTGGGGTTACCGGGGTGTTGGCGTTGTGGGCCCTGTTTTGGCCCGTGCCAACCGAGGTCAAAGGACAAGGCGTGTTGATCTTTCCCAGTAAGGCGGGATTGCTGAATGCCCGGGCGCAAGGCCAGGTCTTGGCGGTCAACGTGAAGGTGGGCGATCGGGTGAAAAAAGGCCAAGAGCTGATGTCGCTCTATTTGCCGGTTTTAGAAGGCGAGTTGGCGCAGCAGCGGGGCAACTTGTTGCAGCTTGAAGCCATCAATAGCGAGCTCAATGAGCGTGATGCCCGCCGCCTAGAGACTGAAAAGGCTGCTGTGGATGTAGCACTCGCCAAATTTGATGACGACCTGGATCGCTACAGCCGCCTGCAAGCCACCTATGGCAACAAGCTCAACAACCTCGAGTGGCTCAGTGCACGCCAGGTGGTGGCCCCACTGTCCCGTGAAGTGGTGTCAGCTGAGCAGGGGCTGACCAACACCAGCGTCAGCCTCGATGACGTCACCATTCAGCGCAAGCGGGTGCTGACGGCCTATCAGCAGGTGAAGCTCGACATAGAAACCGAAGCGCTCGATCGGCAATTCGCGATTGGCGATCTCAAGCGCAAGATCAGCGTCACCGAAGCCCAAATCGCCTACGACGGCAAGGTGCTGGCTGGACGTGAGGGCGTGATGATCGACCTGCAAGTGATCCCCGGTCAGACCGTCAAAGTCAGCGACCGCTTGGGAACCATCCTGGGATCCTCTGAGGCTCGGGACAACAAGGCTCCCCAGCTCAATGCCGTGGCCTATTTCAAACCAGCGGATGCGCGCCGGCTACCGCTGGGCTTGCCCGTTGAGGTGGTGCCGGATTGGCAGCAGCGTGGACGCTTTGGCGGGATTGTTGGCAAGGTCACCAGCGTGCTCACCCTGCCCTCCACTGAGGATGATGTGTCCACCACAACCGGCAACCCGCAACTGGCCAAGGAGCTCACCAAAGATGGGCCGGTGATGCGCGCTGAAATTGAGTTGGTGCGCAGCAAAGGCAGCATGGATGGCTACCGCTGGACGCTGTCCTTGGGCAGCGGTGTGTTCCCAATTCGAGAGGGATTAACCACCACAACCCACGCCTATGTGGAGTGGCGCTCTCCCCTGAGTTATGTGATTCCTGGCCTGCGCTCGCTGACCGGCGGATTCCGCACCTTGCGCATTGATCGCCTCTGGAACCGCCCCTTCTTGGTTCAACCCGACACGATTGAGTAAGCCTGTGGCTCGTCCTCCTCTGATTCGCAACCCATTGCTGCGGCGCGAGCTGCCCTGGTTGGTGGCTGACGTGGTGTTGTTGCTGATCTTGTTCAATGCCAATGCCCCCGAGCTCTGGTTTTGGCTCGTGGTGCTGTTGGTGATCTTGGCGTACCGCTATGAGCGCTGGTGGTCATCGCGGCCCCAAAAAGACGACTAAACGATTGAGCTGGTTGGGATCGTCATGCGGCGTGCCAATGGCTCCATTGCCGTTCTGTTTCCTCCATGGTGCGCAGGATTTGGCGGCAGCGGTTGATGCGGGTGGCCATCCGCTCCAGCTGCTGAAAGCTGAGGTTGCCGGTGTCGGTCTGCTGCAGGGTCTGGTAACAGCGATTCCAGCGCTCGGGAGCTTGGAACGGCTCGGCTGGAGCTGGCGGCAGCCGGTGGCCTTGTGTTTCAACCGTCAGCAACAGGCGCTGCCAGAGGGAAAGCCTTTCGCTTACGGCATTCAGCAAGGCTGATTCGGCCTGGTGAATGGTCCGCAAGCTTTCAAGATCGGGCCTCACCGATGGGTAACGCAGTAGTCCGTTCGTGGCGATGATCAGCCGCGAGGAACAGCCGATCAGATCGTTAATCAGCAGGAAGCGAGGGTGCCGCATCGGGTTTTCACCGAGTTCTTGGGCCACACCCGGCAGCTCGTTGCGCAGGCTGATGAGTTGGTTACGCAGTTGTCGGTGCATCAGCTGAGCGCTGCGGCGATCAATCGCTTCCCCTTCGATTTGGCGCACGTTTTGCTGCAGGCCTCGTTGGATGCCAACCAGCAAGTTGGCGTAGTGCTTAAACACCTCAACGCCACTGCGCATGGGCCAAAACAGCTGCAGCGCTAAGACCGTGAGGATCACTCCAAAGGCGGTCCAGAACAGCCGGATGGTGATCCAAATGGGGATATCCCCGCCATGGACCAACCAGCCCATCACCACGATTAAGCCGCCAACTTTGTAGCCCACCTTGAGCTTGAGCAATCCACCCAGCAGCCTCAGGCTCCCCAAGGTGAGGGCGATGGCCAAAGCCATGGGAATGTCTTTAAGGCCCCAAAAGGAGACGTAGAGCAGGGCTCCTCCGAGGATGGTGCCCAGGATGCGCTGGCGCCCGAGCTCGAGTGATGCGCCATAGGTGCCGCCAGCTGAGGCAAGCACGGCGAGCGGCACGTAAAAGCCAAAGGGGATACCGCTGAGGTAGCCAAAGCCATTGCCCAACCCCGCGGTGAGGGCCATGCGTAGATCGCGGCGGGTGATCAGCACGGCACACTCCTGGCCAATGCCCGCAGGGATCCATGCAGGGGTTGCTGCTCCTGGGCCAAGGCGAGCATTGGGAACAGAGGCAGCTGCTCACGCTGCGTGGTGATCTGCCATTGCTTCAGGCTGGCCGGCGCTTGGGATCCGAGCACGCCACTGCTGAGCTCATTGGCCATGGCGTCCACGCTGCTCTCAACCAGTTCGGCTCGTCGCACCACCGCTTCTGGCAGCTCGGCCATCATTTGCTCCCAGGCAATCCAGTGGAAGTGGCCCTGCTGCCATAGCAGCAGGCGTCGATTCCAGCCCCGTCTTCTCAGCTGGCTGCGGCGCGGGCTGCGTTGTTCTTGATTCACCAGCGCCTCGATGCGCTGCAGCCTGCTGGAGAGTGGCGCCGGTGGCAGGGGCACCGGACGCGGCCCGTTGTGGTTCAGCCAGTCGCGGTAGCGCTGCAACTGATCGCCAATGGCTCGTCGCAAGTAGGCGTCGGCTTGATTGAGCTCCTCATAGACACCACGGGGCCAAAACAGCAGTCCAACGAGCAGGGCAATGATGCAACCAACGATGGTGTCGAGGCCGCGGTTAAAGACGTAGTTCCAATCCAGTGCGGTGTAGTCGGGAATCATCAAAAACATCACGCTCAGCAGCCCGGCGGTGCCCAATCCCCCGGCCCAACCCAGCCCCCGCAGCACGGGGATCATCACCAGCAGCGACACCAGCACACCGACCCAGCCTTGAACGATGGTGTGAACGATGAAGGTGATCAGCCCGCCCATGGCGGTGCCAAGAATGCGGTTGCTGGCGGCTTGGGTGGTGTGCTCATCGTTGTCATCCACCACCACCACAACTGCGACGAGGGGATACCAAACAAATTCGATGCGCTCGGTCCAGAGAGCGACCGCAGCGGTGATGAAGGCTGCTGTGAACAGCTTCAGGCTGTTGCGCACCAGCTCGCTCTTCACCTTTGGATGGCTTTGCCTGCAGTGCCGTCAGTGTGGGGGCAATTCAGGCGGTCTTCAACGCCTCGGGCAATAACCCCGCATCATCCAGCTCGGGTAGCAACCAGCCTGGAATGCCATCGCGCTGCCAATCCCAAAGGCCGTGCCGTTTGCTGATGAAGATGGCTTCGCCAGCGCTGTAGGCCTGCAGCACAGCCCCTCGTTCCATGGCCTCAAGGGCGTCTTCGCGGCGGATCCGCTGCAGGCGGCTCAGGGCATCGGTGTCCGGCAACGATCACGCAGGCGGTAGAGAAAACAGTCTGCTACGCCGAGCTAGTGATCGCCACGCATGGTCTGGCCGCGCAGTTCGACGCCGTCATCAACTTGTGGGTCCGATGCCTCGGTCTTGGGCGTATCGAGCTCAATCTCGTGTCGTCGAGGCTGTTTTTTCAGCCGTTGCTTGAGGCTCTCATCGACGACTCCCTTGGAATCCGGTGACGGCAGTGCATCAGCCATGGCAGCCACGGGCGCTGTGAGAGAAGGTTGAACCTCTCAGATCGAAAAAAGGTTAAGAGCAGCCGCTCTGTCTAGCTTCCAGTTAGTGCCGAGATTTGAGTCATGGCTGTTCCTGCGAGTCGCAATCTGCGCGTCACGACAGGGGTTCTCCTGTTGCTTGGGGGGCTGGCCGCCATCGTGTTTCCATTCATCTCGGCTTTGGCCGTCACGATTGGCTTTGGCGCTGTGGCCCTGGCCGCTGGTGTGAGCCAGTTGTTGCGCGTTGGTGCGGCTGCTGATGGGCGCGGTAAAGCGTTTCGCTTGCTCTCGGCACTCCTCTATCTCGGTGGCGGCCTGTTTGTGCTGCTGTTCCCGCTCGATAGCACCTTCAGCCTGACCTTATTTATTGGCGCTCTGTTGGTGATAGAGGGTGTGATGGAGCTCGCCTCAGCCGCCTCCCACAACGATGCTGCCCGCAACCTGGTGCTGGTGGATGGCGTGATCACCTGCTTGTTGGGAGGGCTTGTGTTGGCGGAATGGCCCAGTGACACGCTCTGGGCCATCGGCACACTCTTTGGCGTGGCACTGATGATCAGTGCCTTTCGCATGTTCACGACCCCAGGTGGTGATGGGGCTGCCGCTGGGTGATCAGAGGCGGCGGCGGAAAGCGTCGCCGTAGCCGCCGCGCTCGTTGCCGTCTTCGCTGCGGCTGAGTTTCCAAACGTTGCGGCTGATCCGCTTGGCCTGCACACCACCGCGCTCGACAACGGCGGCACCCGGGCGGGCACCCAGCAAGGCACCCACTTCGCTTGTGCTTAAAGGAGCACCAGTGCGAATCGCCAAATCGATGAGTTCCAGGCGTTGACGCAGGCTGTGCAGATCAGCCTGCCCATCTTGGGATTCCTGCCAGATGGTGGTGAAGCTGTTGTCTTCCCCATTCAGGCGCTGCATCAAACCCAAGCCCATGAAGGCCAAGGCCTGCTCAGGCTTGACTCCGTCTTCCATGGCCTTGGAGATCCACTCGTGGGCTTGGGGGTCCACCGTGGTCTGCTGCCCGTTGGTTTTGGCCATGGCTAAGGAGTCCGCTGGCCGGAAGGTACCGACTGCGGACCGCAGCGCAAGGGCTACTCAGCTGCGTCGTAACCAGTCCGGCGCACCGCGGAACCAATCACCGAGATCGTCATCGGGATTCTTGGGGGCTTGGCTGTCGCCATCGACATCACCCAAGTCGAGCGCGGTGAGCAGTTGATCCACCCCAGTGGCGGCAGGCCCGCGCTGAAGCCGGCGTGCTGTGCGCAACCAGCTGGCCACCGTGGCGTCATGGTCGGCGAATTTCTGCACGTAGATGCGATCGCTGAGGCCCACCTCCTCTTGATGGGCAATGCGCCGCAGGATTCCCTGCAGCTTGAGGCGGGTGTTGGAGGTGAGCACGGCCGCGACTCCATCTGATTACTCCTGGTGATAGGTGTGATCAGCGCTCGTGCTGTATCGAGTCGAACGAAAAAAATATGTAGCTCTGGCCGTTAAAGTCCCCACCGACTTGGGACTCATGGCCACCTGGCGGATTTAGCTGCCGATCGATCCGCCCGGAACCTGCGCTTGTCCCAGCGCAAAGGTGGATCCTCTGTGGCCATCACCGGCACGCGGGTTGACCCCGAGGCCAATGGCCCCAGCTGCGTCACGGTGACCACCGACAGCGAAGGGCATCGGATTTCCCGTCAAGGCAGTGATGTGGGCGCGATTGAGCTGCGCACCCACGTCTTTATTGATTCCCTGCAGCCTCAGTTGGCGGCCTACATGGGCACCGTCTCCCAGGGCTTTCTGCCAATCCCAGGTGATGCCTGCCTCTGGCTTGAGGTGTCGCCGGGCATGGCGGTTCACCGTGTCACTGATATTGCGCTGAAGGCCAGCACCGTGCGCCTCGGCCAGATGGTGGTGGAGCGGGCCTTTGGTTCGCTGGCCCTCTATCACCGCGACCAGAGCACGGTGCTGCATTCCGGCCAGGTGGTGCTGGAAGCCATTGGCAGCCGCATTGAACAGCGCAGCCCGTGCACGGTCACCTGGACGGAAATCATCCGCGCGATCACGCCCGACCATGCCGTGCTGATCAACCGTCAGAACCGCCGCGGTTCGATGATTCAGGCCGGCATGAGCATGTTCATCCTCGAAACCGAGCCCGCCGGCTATGTGTTGATCGCCGCCAATGAGGCAGAGAAGGCCTCCAACATCACCGTCGTTGATGTCAAAGCGGTGGGTGCCTTCGGGCGTTTGACCCTGGCTGGCCGCGAGGGGGATGTGGAGGAGGCTGCTGCCGCCGCCATGCGGGCGGTGGCCAGTATCAACAGCTCCGCTTAAACCCCAAACAATTGCCGCATGCGCTGGGCGATCTGGCGCATGGCCTTGCCGCGGCTGCCCAGTTTGCTGCGCTGATGTTGGTTCATCGCTGCGTAGGTGCAAGCGGCCTCACGCACCCAGAAAATGCTGTCGTAGCCAGCGTTTTGGCCTGGGGGCTGCAGCAGAATTTCGCCGCGGCAAATGCCTTCGGCCTCCAGCTCGATCTGCCCATCGGGATTGGCAACGGCCACGGCGCTGTGGAAGCTGGCACTGCGGTAGGGGGCATCGCCGAGTTCCCGCAGCAGCCTGCCAATGCGCTCGTCATTGCTGCTGCCATAGCGAGCTGAATAGAGCCCGGGCGCCCCGCCGAGGGCATCGACTGCAATGCCGGAGTCATCGGCCAAGGTCCAGTGGCCGGTGAGGCGAGCCACTTCAGCGGCTTTTAGCCGTGCGTTCTCGAGATAGCTGCTGCCGGTTTCTTCGATGTCGATGCCATCGGGCTGCTGCTGCACCCTCAGTTGCACCGGCGCCAACATCGCCTGCAATTCCGCCACTTTGCTGGGGTTGCCGCTGGCAATGATCAACAGCTCTGGTGTCGATACGGGCACAGCTGCAGCGGAGCGGCTGCCCATTGTGGACCGTGGCCAGCCGATGGAGTGCTGGTTAGACCGGGTTATTGAGAGGTGCCATGGACACAGCCCTGGTTCTGCAGAACCTGCTCTCGCCGGCAATTCTGTTCTTCTTTCTGGGGGTTTTCGCGGTCCTGTTGGGGTCGGATTTGGAGATTCCAGCGCCGCTGCCCAAGCTGTTTTCCCTCTATCTGCTGCTGTCGATTGGCTTTAAAGGCGGCGTGGAACTGCAAGCCAGTGGGCTTGGCCCTGATGTGCTTTTGACCATTGGTGCTGCCTTGTTGATGGCGGTGCTGGTGCCATTGGCCGCTTTCGCTCTGCTGCGCACCCAATTCGATGTCTTCAACGCGGCTGCTTTGGCTGGGGCCTACGGCTCGATCAGTGCGGTCACCTTCATTACGGCCGAAAGTTTTCTGCGGGTGCTGCAGATTCCATCCGATGGCTACATGGTGGCGGCCTTAGCGCTGATGGAATCGCCGGCGATCATCGTGGCGCTGCTGTTGGTAAAGCTGGCGGCCCAGGATCGCGGCGCTGCCGCAGACACCGGATGGGGTTCGGTGCTGCACGAAGCGTTTCTCAATAGCTCGGTGTTTTTGCTGGTTGGCAGCCTCTTGATTGGTCTGTTGGTGGCCCAATACAGCCCCAGCGGGATCGCCAAGATGGAGCCCTTCACCGGCCAGCTGTTCTACGGAGCGCTGTGCTTTTTTCTGCTGGATATGGGGATCGTGGCGGCCCAACGGCTGGCTGATCTCAAGCAGGCCGGAGCCTTTTTGATTGGCTTTTCGTTGCTGACGCCCTTGGTGAATGCGTCTGTGGGCTTGGGGCTCGCCAGTGTTTTGCATCTCAGTCAGGGCAATGCCCTGCTGTTCATGGTGTTGTGCGCCAGCGCCTCCTACATCGCCGTGCCTGCGGCGATGCGAATGACAGTGCCAGAGGCCAATCCCAGCCTCTACATCTCCAGTGCTTTGGGGATGACATTCCCTTTCAACATCATCGTTGGCATCCCCCTGTACCTCTCGGTGATTGAGCGCGTTCTCCCGGGGGCATCGCTGTGATGAAACGGCTTGATCTGCTGGTGAATGAACGGGAGCTTGAGCTGTTGCTCAAACGCTTGGAGCAGGTGGGTGTGCCCGGTTATTCAGTCAATCGCCATGTCACCGGTCGTGGCGGCAGCGGCACTGTTGTGTCGGAAGCGATGGAGTTCAGCGGATTTGGGGCCAACGCCCATGTGATCGTCTTCTGCGATTCGTCGTTGTTGGAGCCTTTGGCGGCTGAGTTGAAGCCACTTTTGAAGACATACGGCGGCGTCGCTTATGTCAGCGATGCCAAGCCGTTGTAACGATTCAGACAGAAATGATGAGTGCTGCTTATCTGACCCCCTTTAGACGCTGATTGGTTAGGGGTCTCAAACGTCTTGACGGATGACTGGGGCACAGAGCAGTGTTAGCCGCGAACTTCCGCCTCTTTCTGGAGCTGGCAATGGCAACTGAAACCATGGGCATTGCCCTCGGCATGATCGAAACCCGCGGCTTGGTCCCCGCGATCGAAGCGGCTGACGCCATGACCAAGGCCGCCGAAGTGCGCCTGATCGGTCGTGAATTCGTCGGCGGCGGCTACGTCACCGTTCTGGTGCGCGGCGAAACCGGTGCTGTGAACGCAGCTGTTCGCGCTGGTGCTGATGCTTGCGAGCGCGTCGGCGACGGCCTCGTGGCAGCCCACATCATTGCCCGCCCCCACCGCGAAGTTGAGCCTGCTCTCGGCGGCAGCAGCAACTTCCTCGGCTCCAAGGACTGAGATCCAGCCGATCCGCTTAGCGGACGCTGATCCCAACCATTGATCTCATCCCATCGGAGTAATCCTTATGAGCAAGAAGTACGACGCCGGGGTAAAGGAGTACAGGGACACTTACTGGACTCCTGATTACGTTCCCCTCGATACCGACCTGCTGGCCTGCTTCAAGTGCACCGGCCAGGAAGGTGTTCCCAAGGAAGAAGTCGCCGCTGCTGTGGCTGCTGAATCTTCCACCGGTACCTGGTCCACTGTGTGGTCCGAGCTCCTCACCGACCTCGACTTCTACAAGGGCCGTTGCTACCGCATCGAAGACGTCCCTGGTGACAAGGAGTC
>JAAXIH010000074.1 GCA_012270465.1 Synechococcus sp. | reverse complement strand
CCCGCAACTTCCGCCGTGACAGGGCGGTGCTCTAACCGGTTGAACTACGGTCCCATGACCGAACTTCGGGCTGCTGGGTAGAAACCAATCACCGCGAAAGTGATGACTTCACAGCGCTCGAAACACGCCCATGTCCTCTTTTGGAGGAATGACCAGTATTGGGTCTGAAGGGTCCCTCCGTCAACCAATTGTTGCTGGGCAGCGTGTGATTTTTTTAGCCATAAAAAAACCGGCGACTGCCAGGAGGCAGTGCCGGCTGAATGAGGCAATCAAGCGCCCAGAGCGCTTGTGAGGCAATGGTTTTGAACTAGTTGTGGAAACCAGCCGGTTCGATCAGTCGCACCTGGTTGCCACGGGCGGTGAACTCACGGCCTTGATCGCTTTGAACCACAACACGACCACCAGATTTGACGCGGATCACCCTGGCCCGCACCCAACCAAGGGCTGCGGATTCGAGCACCTTCACAACATCACCAGGTTGAAGATCCAATTCCATGCTTAGGCCTCGATTCAAACCTCAAAAAGTGAACAAAAGGTGCATCGCACGCGCCGTGGAGGACTCGAACCCCCGACATCAGGTTTTGGAGACCTGCGTTCTACCAACTGAACTAACGGCGCAGGAGGCGATGCACCAGTGCCGGTGCTGACTCTAGGCACCGGAAGCGGCCCTGAGTGGGCTGCTGTGTCAGCGATCGAAGCGCTGCTTGACCCGGGTGGCTTTGCCCATCCGCTCGCGCAGATAGAAGAGCTTGGCGCGACGCACCTTGCCGCGGCGCTCCACCTTGATGGAGGCCACCTGGGGGCTGTGGATCAGGAACACCCGCTCAACGCCGATGCCCTGGAAGATCCGGCGCACGGTGATGGTTTCGTGCATGCCGCCGTGGCGCTTGGCGATCACCACACCCTCGTAGGGCTGAACGCGCTCTTTGTTGCCCTCACGGATGCGCACGCCCACCTTCACGGTGTCGCCCACATAGATGTCAGGAAGATCAGATTTGATCTGACCCTCTTCAAATGAGCGGATGAGCTCTTCGGCGCTCAGCTTGCGGGTGCTGACCTTGGCCGTCGCTGCCTTCTTGGCAGGAGCTTCCTCGGTGGCGCTGGCTACAGCGGTCTCCTCGGTCTTGGTTGCTGTTTCCTCTGCGGTCATTGCGAATCGATGCAACTCAACAGGTGAGTTGCCGTAGCGGGCCAAGGGTCCAGCTTACCCCTTCACCTCAACCATTTCCCCAGGAGCATCAGCAGCCCGGTGCTGAGCATCCAGATCAATCCCAGCCCATTGAGCAACACGTAAATGGTTTCGCCGTGGGCCCCGAGCCATTCGCCCTCATGGAGTTGCATCAACCAGTGGGCTTGATCACGGCCCCAGCCGCCCCAATCCCGCATCAGGCGGTAGCCCAGCCCAGTGCTCACTGTGATCAGCAGCGGCAGCAGCACAACCGGAGCCAGGCGTCCATGCCAGCGGCGGATCCGCAGCAACCACGTGCTCATTGGCGCAGCTCCGCGACAGAACGGACAGCATTGATAGCTTGAAAGTACCGACGCCCGCTTCCGCTGAGATGAACTTGTTCGCAGAGCTGCTGGCGTCCTCGAAGCCTCAGACCGGTCCGCGCATCAGCACCAACCGCCGCGGCATCGAGATCAAGTCCGAGCGCGAGATCGGCATCATGCGCCAATCGGGCCGGATCGTGGCCACGGTGCTCAAAGAAATCATGGGGCTGGTGAAGCCCGGCATGACTACCGGTGAATTGGATGCCTACGCCGAAGAGCGCATCCGCGCGATGGGGGCGGTGCCCAGCTTCAAGGGCTACCACGGCTTCACCGGCACGATCTGCGCCAGCATTAATAACGAAGTGGTGCATGGCATCCCCAGCAAAAAGCGGGTGATCCGAGATGGCGATCTGCTCAAGGTCGACACCGGAGCGTTTTTCGAGGGCTATCACGGCGATAGCTGCATCACGATCGGCGTGGGCTCCATCTCAGAAGAGGCCGAACGCCTCTCCCGCGTGGCCCAGGAATCGTTGATGCAGGGCTTGTCCCAGATCAAGGCTGGAAACACGCTGCTGGATATTGCCGGTGCAGTTCAAGACCACGTGGAGGCCAACGGTTACGCCGTTGTGGAGGACTACACAGGCCACGGCGTTGGCCGCAACCTGCACGAGGAGCCTTCGGTCTTCAACTACCGCACCCGCGATCTGCCCAATGTGCAGCTGCGCGCCGGTATGACCTTGGCTGTGGAGCCAATCCTCAATGCCGGCGGCAAGCACTGCCGCACCCTCAAAGACCACTGGACGGTGGTGACCCAGGACGGCAGCCTCTCGGCCCAGTGGGAGCACACCGTGTTGGTGACCGATAAAGGCTGCGAAATCCTTACGGACCGGGACGCTGTGTGAACCAGCGGTAGTAGCGCTCGCGGCCCCAGCAGGTCAGCGGCATCAACAGCCAGGTGAGCGGATTGGGGCTGACGATGATCAGTTGCTTCCCCGCTGCGGCTTGGCGCAGAACGCCTGCCGCCACCCCATCGGCCTGCATGAATCCATAGGGATTCAGCTCCGAGCGGAACGGCCCCAACACCAGCCGGCGCACCGTGCACACCGCATCGAGGCGCCTGAGGCTGACCAACTGCCCTAAGGCCCGTTTGCTGATCTCATAGAGCGGACTGAAGGCGGGGTTGACCTCGGCTTCTGAGGTGTTGACCCAGAGCTCGCGGCCATCACCGGGCTTGGCTGTCTCCAAAAACAGTTCCATCAGCCGCAGCGCGCTGCTGAGGTTCACCGCCAGGCTGTCGGCGGTGGCTTGGGCATCACGGGCCCGCATGCGGTTGATGCCGTGGTTGATCACCAGCAGCTGCAGCGACTCGAGCTTTGGCCGCAGCGCCTCTTCCTCGCCCACCTGCCAAGCGATGGTTTCGATCTCCAGGTCTTGATCACCGTCTTGCAGGCGCACGGGCCCAGGACTGGAGCTGAGCGCCACGGGGATGGCGCCTTGGCGATGGAGGGCGAGCAGGAGGGCGCGTCCCAAGCTGCCGCTGGCTCCAGTGACGCCGCAGCGTTGCCCTTCAAACAACGGCATCAGCGCTCAATCTGTTGCCAACTCGGTAGATTTTCTCATCACTCCAAGCCACTGCCATGGGCCACTCCGGTGCCACTCTTTTGGTGGGTTCCTGCGAACCCTTCAGTGGCAAATCGGCCCTGGTGATGGGCTTGGTGCAGCAGCTGCGCGATAAGGGGCAGAGCCTGCGCTACGGCAAGCCGCTCGCCACCAGCATTGAGCAGCACACCCAAGGCGATGCGCTGATCGACGACGACGTGCGCTTCGTCGGTGAAATCTTTGATCTGCCGCCGAGCGCCCTGCTGCCGTCGCTCACCTCCAGCACGCCTGAGCCCACCAAGCAGCAGTTGGCCACCGGCAGCTTGGTGGCGCCTGAGCAGGCGCTGGATCAGCTGCGCGGTGTGCTGGGCGATGGCGAGGGAATCACCCTGCTGGAAGCCGCTGGCTCCCTGAACGAAGGGCTGCTGTTTGGCCTCAGCCTGCCCCAGTTGGCCCACGGCTTGCAGGCCCCGGTGCTGCTGGCCCATGCCTGGGAGGACGCCGGCAGCGTGGAGCCGTTGCTGCAGGCCAAAGCACTGCTTGGCGATCAGCTGCTCGGGGTGGTGCTCAACAACGTGGAGCCTGATCAGATCACCGCCTTGCGCGCTGAGCTCAGCCCCGCGATGGAGGCCTTGGGCTTGCCGCTCTATGGCCTGTTGCCCCGCAGCCCGCTGCTGCGCAGCGTCACCGTTGGTGAGCTGGTGCAGCGCCTACGCGCTGAGATGTTGTGCTGCCGCGAGCGCAAAGACCTGCTGGTGGAAACCCTCAGCATTGGCGCCATGAACGTGAACTCCGCCATGGAGGTGTTCCGTCAGCAGCGCAACATGGCCGTGGTCACAGGCGCTGATCGCACCGATATCCAGTTGGCGGCCCTGGAGGCCTCCACCCAATGCTTGATCCTCACCGGCGCCGGTGATCCCCTGCCGCAGCTGGTGAGCCGCGCCCAGGAACTCGATGTTCCCCTGCTCAAGGTGGAGCACGACACCCTGGCCACCGTGGCGGTGATTGAGAAGGCCTTTGGCCATGTGCGCCTGCATGAAGCGGTGAAGGCCACCTATGCGGCCCGGATGGTGGCGGAGCACTGCGATTTCGCTGCGCTGTTTTCCCGTCTTGGCCTGGCCTAACGCGTCGGCGTTGCTACGGTCGGCAGGATTTCCGTCCTGGCGTCCCCTGTGACCCGGTCCCTTGATCTGCCGGCTCTCGATCGGGTCGACACGCTGGCGCAAGAACTCGCTCTGCTGCAGGACACCGGGCAGCGACGGATCGCCATCCTGGGCACCCGCCACGTGCCGGTGGTGTCCATCCACCTGGTGGAGCTGTTGGCCCGCTCCTTGGTGCAGGAGGGCCACTCACTGCTCACCTCAGGCGCTCAGGGAATCAATGCCGCCGCGATTCGTGGTGCATTGGCCGTTGATCCGGCCAAGCTCACCGTGATCCTTCCCCAGAGCTTGGAGCAGCAGGCACCGGAATCCCAGGATTTGCTGGAGAAGGTGCTGCATCTGGTCAGCAAGCCGGAAAACGACGATCTGCCGCTGACCGAGGCCAGCACGCTCTGCAACAAGGAGATCGTTAGCCGCTGCGATCAGTTGATTTGCTTCGCCTTCCACGACAGCGAAACCCTGATTCAGACCTGCCAAGACGCGGAAGATCTCGGCAAGGTCGTCACCCTGCTCTTCTTCGATTGAGGCTCCGCCTCATTGCTGCAGCACGGCTTTGAGCCCCTCGAGATAGAGGATGCCGCTGCACAGCAAACCCGACGCCCAGCAGAGGCCGCGCAGGGGCGGCACGTTGCCCACATAGGCCCCGATGTAGAGCAGCCGCAGCAGCGGGTGCAGCCAAGCAGCAGCCATGGCAATCGGTGCTGATACCCCAGCCACCAGGGCCAGCAGGCAGGCCGGGGCATGCAGGGTGAAGGCTTCAAAGCAGTTTTGATGGGCCCAGCTGGCCCGGCGTCCCCAGGCCGGCAGGCGCTCAAACATCGCCCTGGGGGCGGCCAGATCAGCCATGCTGAAATCCGCCTGGGAGCGTGCGGCCCCCAGCGGAACCAGGCTCAGCATCACCACCAAACCGGAGAGCAGTAGGGATGCTGCCAGTGGTGCGCTGCCGTGCTGGAGGGCGTTGAAGAGCTCCGCCATGGGTCCAAAGAAGGGGCCCCTTTCTAGGCTGGTGAGATTCCCTGCCGTTGCCGCCATTCATGGCCGACACCTACAGCTTTGATGTCGTCAGTGATTTCGACCGCCAGGAGCTGGTGAACACGATCGACCAGCTGCGCCGTGATGTGTCGCAGCGCTACGACCTCAAGGACTCCAACACCGAGATCGAGCTGGAGGAAACCGCCATCGTGATCACCACCGCCAGTGACATGACCCTCACGGCTGTGGTGGATGTGCTGCGTCAGAAGGCCACCAAGCGCAATCTCTCGCTGAAAATTTTTGACGAGCAGACCCCAGAAACCGTTGGCGGCAATCGCATCAAGCAGGAGATCAAGCTGCGCAAAGGCTTGAACCAGGAGATCGCCAAAAAGCTCAGTAAGACGGTGCGCGATGAACTCAAGAAGGTGAACGTTTCGATCCAGGGCGACAGCCTGCGCGTGACCGGCAAAAACAAAGACGACCTGCAGAGCGCGATCCAACTGCTCAAAGAGCAGGACATTGAAGTGCCGCTGCAATTCCAGAATTACCGCTGAGCAAATCGATTCCGTGCCTAGCTTGGGCTGTCGGGATCAGGCATGGACCAGGCACTACTGGCGCTGATGAAACAGCTCTCCGCCGAGGAGAAGCTGATGTTCCAAAGCGATTACGAAGATCAGAAAAAAAGCACCGTTCTCGCTGTGGTGCTGGCTCTGCTGCTCGGCGGTTTCGGTGCCCATTGGTTTTATCTGGGCCGAACGGGCCGTGCGCTCACCTATCTGCTGCTCAACATCCTTGGCGGGGTGCTCACCGTGCTGCTGATTGGTTATGTGTTGCTAGCCGCTGTTTGGATCGCCTGCCTGATTGATGCGGTGTTCATGGGGGGCACCATCAGCGCCATGAACCGCCGCATTGGCCAACGCATCTTCGAGGCGATTGTTGGGCTGCGCGGTGATCAGTTGCCGGGGCAAGCCCCATGAACGGCAAAACCTTCGTGCTCGCCTTGGTGGTGTTTTTGGCGGCTTACATGGTTGTTGAATTTTGGGTGTTGAGGCAGCTGGTGCCTCACGCGGCGTGATCTTCCCGCTCATACCAAGCCAACACTTGCGTGAGTGCGGTGTCGGTCAAGGTTTCGAGGTAGACGCCAAAGCGGGGGTCGTAATCGATGCGCCCTTTGGAGTCGATGTCGTAGTGCTCAACGATGACGTTGATCGTTGCGGTGCGGTCCATGGTCCTGGCTGGGGCTGATGGATACCGGGTAATTCCTTATGGATTGATGCCTTTCAGATCGACCGTAAACCAAGTTGCTGGCAGCAAGAGCCAACGACATAGGGCGTTGCAAGCTCAATCAAAAATTCATGAACTTTCCTGGCGGCGGCGGTCAATGATTCGCGCCAGTTCCAGGAAATAACCGGCCGTGCACCAGCGGCCATAACTGCGGGAGCGGTTCTCAACATCCGAGCGAATCTCCGCTGTTTCGGCCATCAATAAATCGAGGTCGAGTTGTTCCAGCTCGTAGAGATCCTGCAGCTCAATCTCGTCATTGAGCAGATGGCTTTTGAACCACTTCTTGGTTTTTTGCTCTTGGGCGGGGATCTCCATGGCGTCAGTCTTCGGCGGGCTCCTCATCGGGAAGGCTCAGCTTCAAGCGGCATTCGTATTTTTTGAGCGCGTGGGCCTTGATCGATTCCGCCTTCACCACTTGGTTGAGGTATTGCGCCTCAAGCTGGAAATCCGAGGGGGTGGGGTTCTCCTCCTCCCAACTGGCCTGAGCCCGCTCCAAGCGGATTTCCATCAGCCGGGTGATCTCATCGTTGCAGCGCTGCGGCCCTTCCTCGGCCAGTACCGCTGGAGCGAGCAGCGGCAGGGCCAGCAGCAATGGCAGCCTGAAGCGGTGGTGGCCCATGGAATGGCGTGAGCGGACTCCTACTTTGCCTGGCTCTGATCGGCGCCAACCCACTGCAGGAGCCTGGCCAGCGGGTGCGGCCGGTGCCTTCAGAGGCTGGAATCGTCTCCAGCCAGGAGGCTTTGGCGAGCGCTGCTGGCGCTTCAATTCTTGCCAAGGGCGGCAATGCCATCGATGCCGCTGTGGCCACGGCCTACGCCTTGGCGGTGACCCTGCCGCAAGCCGGCAACTTGGGCGGCGGCGGGTTTCTGGTGTTTTGGAACCAGCCGGAGCGCCGCGGTTATGCGCTCAATTTCCGCGAGATGGCGCCGCGCCGCGCCCACAAAGATCTGTTCCTTGGTGCTGATGGCCGCGTTGATCGGCAGTTGGCCACCCGCAGCCTGCTGAGCACGGGGGTGCCTGGAACAGTGGCGGGCTTGCTGAAGGCCCAGGAGCGTTTTGGCGCTCTGAGCCGCTCTGAGGTGATGGCTCCAGCCATTCGCTTGGCTGAGCAAGGCTTTGCGGTGTATCCGGTGTTGGCGGATTCGCTCAAGCGGGCGGCCCCCCTGCTGCAGGCCGATCCCAGCGCCAAAGCCATCTACTACAAGAGCGGCGGAGAGCCCTATCGCGCTGGCGAGATCCTGCGCCAGCCGCTGCTGGCGGCCACCTTGCGGCGCATCGCTGAGCAGGGCCGCCCTGGCTTTTATCAAGGGCCTGTGGCTGGGCAGCTGGAAACCCTGATGCAACAGCGCGGCGGTTTGATCGATCGCCAAGATCTTGCGGCCTACCGGGCTCCTTGGGTTGAGCCGGTGCAGGGGCGCTTCCGCGGCCTGAAGGTGCTGTCGATGCCGCCCCCCAGCAGCGGCGGTGTGACCTTGATTCAGATGCTCAACCTGCTTGAGCCCATGGATTTAGAAGCCATGGGCCTCAATAGCGCTGAATCGATCCACACGCTGGTGGAGGCCATGAACCTGGCCTACCGCGACCGCAACAGTGAGCTGGGGGATCCCGATCAGGTGGCGGTGCCGGTGCAGCGGCTCACCAGCAAGGCCTATGCCGACTCGCTGCGGCCCTTGATTCGCCCCCAAAAGCACACCCCCAGCGCTGCATTGGGTGGCACGGCGCCTCTGCCGGCCAACAGCACCAACACCACCCATCTCTCGGTGGCGGATCAGCAGGGTTCGCTGGTGGCCCTCACCACCACCTTGAACTTCGCTTACGGCAATGGCGTGGCGATTCCTGGCACTGGTGTGCTGCTCAACAACGAGATGGACGACTTCACCGCCAAGCCGGGCGTGCCCAATGCCTATGGCCTGGTGCAAGGGGAAAAGAACGCCATCGCCCCAGGGCGCCGGCCGCTGAGTTCGATGACACCCACCGTGGTGCTGAAAAGCGATGGCAGCCCTTGGCTCGCTACGGGAACGCCGGGGGGAAGCCGCATCATCACCACGGTGTTGCAGGTGCTGCTCAACCGCATGGTGCACGGCCTCAACTTGGCCACATCGGTGTTGAGTCCGCGCATCCATAGCCAGCTCTGGCCTGATCGGGTGCAGATCGAGCAGGGCATCAGCCCCGACACCATCGATTTGCTGGAGCAGTGGGGCCACACGATCCAGCGCAGCCGGGCGATGGGCTCGGCCAACAGTGTGGAAGTGCAGTCCCAAGGCGGCAGCTTGGGGGTGGCTGATCCGCGCCGGCCAGAAGGAGCAGCGATTCCCCAGCAGCCCTAGCTGGCCTGCGAGAGGGCCGGCAGGGTGTTCACCAGCGCTGGGAACAGGATGATCAGCACCAGCACAGCCACCTGCACGGCGATGAACGGCCATACGCCGCGGTAGATCGCCGCGGTGCTCACCTCTTTGGGGGCTACGCCGCGCAGATAAAAGAGGGCAAAGCCAAACGGCGGGGTGAGGAAGGAGGTCTGCAGGTTGGCTCCGATCAACACGCCAAACCAGAGCAGGCTTTCGGGGCCCAATAGTTCACGGGCGCTGGGCAGCAGCAGCGGCACCACGATGAAGGCGATTTCAAAGAAATCGATGAAGAAGCCCAGGGCAAAGATCACGGCCATGCTCACCACCAGGAAGCCCAGCTGACCCCCCGGCAGATTCACCAGCACCTCGCGGATCATGGCGTCACCGCCGAGGCTGCGGAACACCAGGGCAAAGGCGGTGGAGCCCAGCAGGATCGCCATCACCATGGCGGTGACCCGCAGGGTTTCATCACACACCTTGGCCAGGTTGCTGCGGCTAAAGCCGCCTTCGATGGCGGCGAGCACCATGGCGCCAACAGCGCCTAAGGCGCCGGCTTCTGTTGGGGTGGCAACGCCAAAAAAGATGCTGCCCAACACCAAGAAGATCAGCACCAGCGGCGGAATCAGCACACGCAGCAGCTGAGCCGGCGCTACTTGGGCTGCACTGCGCTCAATGCGTTCGGGGGCCAGTTGGGGGTTGAGCTGGCTGGCCACCAGCACATAGAGGGCAAAGGCCCCTGCCATCAACAGCCCTGGGATCAGCGAGCCCAAAAACAGATCACCCACCGACACGCCCAGCTGATCGCCGAGCACCACCAGCACGATCGAAGGGGGGATGAGTTGGCCGAGGGTGCCGGAGGCCACGATCACCCCTGAAGCAAAGGATTTGTCGTAGCCCGAGCGCAGCATCGCGGGCAGAGAGATCAGCCCCATGGTGGTGACCGTGGCTGCCGTGACGCCGGTGGTGGCTGCCATCAAGCTGCCCACCAACACCACCGCCAGCGCCAGGCCGCCGCGCAGCTGGCCCAGCAGTTGGCCCATGGCCTCCAGCAGCCGTTCGGCGATGCCAGAGATCTGCAGCATCGCCCCCATGAACACGAAGGTGGGAATCGCCAGCAACGTGAAGTTGCTCATGATTCCGAAGATCCGCGGCTGCAGCGCGCTGAAAAAGCGCGGATCGATCACGCCGCAGGCGATGCCCAACAGGCCAAAGATCACGGCCACACCGCCGAGGCCAAAGGCGACGGGATAGCCGCTGAGCAGCGCCGCAATCAGCGCCAAGAACATCAGTGGTGCCAGCACCTCACCGGGGAAAAAGGCGATGCCCCAGCCAGCAACTTCGAGCTCAAATCCCATCAGCTCTGGCCTCCGCTGCGGCGCAGCTGCTGCCTGAGGGCCACGGCTTCACGGATGCCCTGCAGGGCCAACAGCAAAAAGCCCAAGGGCACCAGGCTCTTGGCTAAGTACCGCGGCAAGCCACCGGGGTCGGGGGAGGCCTCCAGCAACAGCCACGACTGCAGCGTGGGCTCCAGCGACACCACCAGCACCGTGAGGGCAAAGGGGAGCAGCAGCACCAAGGTGCCGAGCAGTTCGAGCTGCAGCTGGCGCCGTGAGCTCTGGCGGTTCAACAGGATGTCGATCCGCACATGGCCGCGTTGCTTGAGCGTGTAGGCCAGGCCCAGCAGGAAGGCCACATCAAAGAGAAACCATTGGGCCTCAATCAGGGCGTTGGAGCTCAAGCTCAGCCCCAGGGCCAGGCCCAGATAGCGGCCCACCACGTTCCAGGCGCCGATGGCGATCATCAGCAGCAGGGCCCAGCGACCGAGCCAGCCCGCTGCGCGGATCAGGCGATCAAGCACCATCGCTAAAGCGGGAATAGGACAGCTCGGTGACCTGGTTCCAGCCGCGGGCCACCTGGCGGAAATCCTTCCAAGCGCTGTAGAGGCTGGCAAAGCCCACATCGCCGCGGGCGCTATCGGCCAACAGATCAGCGGTGGCGCTTTGGGCCTCTTTGAGGATGGCGTCGCCGTAGAACTCCACCTGGGTGTTGCCCTGCCTCAGCCGTTCGAGCGCCACGGCATTGAGCCGGTCGTAGCGGCTCAGCATCAGCAAGTTGGCGCTCTGGCAAGCCGAGCGGAACATCTCCTGATAAGCCTTGGGCAACTTGGCCCACGCCTGCTGATTCACCAGTGCGGTGAGCGTGGGGCCTGGTTCCCACCAGCCCGGGTAGTAGTAGAAGCGCGCTGCCTTGGGGAGGCCGAGCTTTTCATCGTCGTAAGGGCCTGTGAATTCAGCGGCATCGATGGCGCCGCGCTCCAGGGCCAGATAGATCTCACCGCCGGGCAGCACTTGCACGTTCACGCCCATGGCGGCCATCACCTTGCCCCCCAGGCCAGGGATCCGCATCTTCAAGCCCTTGAGTGAGGCCGGGCCATCGAGCTCACGCTTGAACCAGCCGCCCATCTGGGGGCCGGTGTTGCCAGCCGGGAAGCTGCGCACGCCGAAATCGCTGTAGATGCGATCGAGGGCTTCGTTGCCGCCCCCCTCATAGAGCCAGGTGTTCTGCTGCTGGGGCGTTAGGCCGAAGGGCACAGCGGTGCCAAAGGCCAGGGCAGGGTTTTTGCCCACGTAGTAGTAGCTGGCGGTGTGGCCGCACTCCACCGCGCCGTTTTGCACGGCATCAAGCACCTGCAGTCCGGGAACGATTTCACCGGCGGCATAGGGCTCGATCGTGAAGCGCCCGCCGCTCATCACCCCCACCTGCTCGGCGATGGTTTGGGCGCCGCCATAGAGGGTGTCGAGGGCGTGGGGCCAGCTGGTGGCCATGCGCCAGCGCACTGATGGCAGCTCAGAGGTGCTGGCTCCATCGATGCGGCGAATGCGGCAGGCACTGAGCAGGCCCGCTCCGCCGGCCAGGCCGGCGGCTTGGATCAGTTGGCGCCTCTGCATCAGCGCCTCAGGCGATCAGCTGGAAGCTTTCGCGGAAGGCCTCGAGGGTGGCGTCGATGTCGGCATCGCTGTGGGCCAGCGAGGTGAAGCCGGCTTCAAAGGAGCTGGGGGCGAGATACACGCCGCGCTCGAGCATGGCCCGGTGCAGCTTGGCGAAGCGCTCGCTGTCGGTGGCTTTGGCCTCCTCAAAGTTGCGAACGGGGCCGTCGCAGAGGAAGAAGCCGAACATGGCGCTGATGCTGTTGCCGCACACCGGCAGGCCAGCGGCTTTGGCAGCTTCCTGGATGCCTTCAGCCAAACGCTTGGTGGTGGCTTCCAGCTTTTCGTAGGTGCCGGGGCGCTTGAGCAGCTCCAGGGTCTTGATGCCCGCGGTCATCGCCAGCGGGTTTCCGCTGAGGGTGCCGGCTTGGTACATCGGGCCAGCGGGGGCCACCATTTCCATGATGTCTTTGCGGCCGCCGTAGGCGCCCACAGGCAAACCGCCGCCGATGACCTTGCCCATGGTGGTGAGGTCAGGGGTGATGCCAAAGCGGGCCTGGGCGCCGCCATAGGAGATGCGGAAGCCGGTCATCACTTCGTCGAACACCAGCAGGGCGCCGTATTCACGGGTGATTTCCCGCAGGCCTTCCAGGAAGCCGAAATCGGGGGGGATAAAACCGGCATTGCCCACCACCGGCTCGAGGATCACACCGGAGATGGAGTCGGGGTTTTCGGCAAACAGGGCCTTGACCGCCTCAAGGTCGTTGTAGGGGGCGGTGAGGGTGTTGGCGGTGGTGCTGCTCGGCACACCGGGGGAATCCGGCAGGCCCAAGGTGGCCACACCGGAGCCGGCCTTCACCAGGAACATGTCGGCGTGGCCGTGGTAGCAGCCCTCGAACTTGATCACCTTTTCGCGGCCGGTGTAGGCGCGCATCAGGCGCAGCACGGCCATGCAGGCCTCGGTGCCGCTGTTGACGAAGCGAACCATCTCCAC
>JAAXIH010000119.1 GCA_012270465.1 Synechococcus sp. | reverse complement strand
CCGGTGGAGTTGATGTAGAAGAAGATCGGCTTCTCGGGGTTCTCAAACTCCAGGTAGAGCAGCTGGGCAATGATCAGCTCGGTGACATCCACGCCCATTTGGCGCTTGGCGTCGTCATCGGAGAACAGGGGCAGGCCCAGGTAAACGATCCGCTCCTTCAGCAGCAGCGAGGGCAGGTCCGGCGGTGGGGTGCGAAAGCTGGCTCCACCTGAGTCGCCGTAGGGCGCCGACACCGATCGGATATCCATGGCGAGGAGATTGGTCGGCTGAGCCTAGCGAGCATCTGCCGTTCGGGCGAAAACCATTCGGCCAGCCGGTGTCTGCAAGGCGCCGGTCACGGTCACTTCGCGCCGCTCGCCAATGCTGCCCCTGCCTGATTCCACCACCACCATCGTTCCGTCTTCCAGGTAGCCCACGCCCTGGTCGGCTTCTTTGCCTTCGCGCACGATCTTGAGCTGCAGCAGGTCGCCCGGTTGCACCTCCGGCCGCAGGCTGATCACCAGCTCGCTGAGGTTGAGCGCCCGCAGGTTTTGCACCTGCGCGACTTTGGCCAGGTTGTAGTCGGTGGTGAGCAGCAGCCCGCCGGTGTCGTTGCAGAGCTTGAGCAGCTTGTCGTCCACGCCATCGCCTTCGTAGCGGGTGCTGTTGACGATCAACCGGCGGCCGTAGCTGTCGCGCAGCTCAGCCAGCAGCTTGAGGCCGCGGCGGCCCTTGCTGCGCTTATCGCTATTGCCTGAATCAGCCAGCTGCTGCAGTTCATCGATCACGCACTGGGCCACGATCACCTGCCCTTCGAGGATTTCGCTTTCCAAAAGGCCCCTGAGGCGGCCATCAATGATCAAGCTGGTGTCCACGATCTTGGGGCTAGCGGGTTGCAGCACCCCATCGGCCACGAGCAGCGCTTCGGTGCTGCTGGGGTTGAACAGCCGCAGCAAGGTGCGGCCGTGCACTTCGGCGAGGTTGTAACCGCTCACGCCGAAAAACACGTTGCTGAGCACTGCCGCTAGGGGCTTCACAAAGCCCACTTCCCAGGGCAAGGGCAGCAGCAGGATCGGTGCCAGCAGCAGATTGGCCACCAGCAGCCCCAAGATCAGCCCCACTGCCCGGCTGATCAACAGATCGGTGGGCATGGTGCGCACCTGGCGCATCAGCTGGGCCCGCAGCCGCTGGAACAGGAAACCGGCAATCAGGCCAAAGAAGGCGCCAAAGCCCCCCATCACCCACTGCAGGCCCTCCAGGTTGGTGACCTGGATCAGCATGCGCGGCGGCAGCAGATCCACCCCAAGGAAGCCAGCGGCAGCCCCGGAGATCACAAACAGCAGCAGGAGCAGAGCTTCCACAATCAGACTGGAGGGACGCGGCGAGCGCGATCAGCGCAAATTTGCCAGGGAGATTGCCATGAGTGTGCCGCTTCCTGCGGGTCGGCGCCCGCCCCGCAGCCTGTATCTCCATATCCCCTTTTGCCACCGGCGCTGTTTTTACTGCGATTTCCCCGTGGTTCCCCTGGGGGATCAGGCCGATGGCAGTCGCTCCCAGTCGATCGCTGATTACCTCCGGGTGCTGCTGCGCGACCTGGCTGCAGCCCCTGCGGGCCCGCCCCTGTCGACCGTTTACATCGGTGGCGGCACCCCGTCGATGTTGTCGGCTGATCAGTTGGCGCAACTGCTGCAGGCTGTTCGCCGGCACTGGGGCTTGGCGCCGGGCGCTGAGATCAGCTTGGAGATGGATCCAGCCAGCTTTGATCGCCAGCGCCTCGAGGCGGTGCTGGCGCTGGGCATCAATCGCGTCAGCCTCGGTGGGCAGAGCTTTGACGATGGCGTGCTTGAGCGGCTGGGGCGCCGTCACCGCGCCAGCCAGCTGCGGGAAGCCTGCAGCTGGTTGCAGCAAGCCCAATATCAGGCGCTCCTGCAGAGCTGGAGCCTGGATTTGATCGTCAACCTGCCGCAGCAGAGCCTTGAGGCCTGGGATTGGGAGCTCAGCCAGGCCTTGGCCCAGGCGCCTCCGCACCTCTCGATTTACGACCTGATCGTGGAGCCCGGCACGGTGTTTGCCTGGCGCCAGGGCCGCGGAGAGCTGCCGCTGCCCGACGACGATCAGGCCGCTGATCGCCTGCAGCACACCCACCAGCGGCTGCAGGCGGCGGGGTATGGCCATTACGAGGTCAGCAGTTGGGCCCTGCCCGGGCAGGCCAGCCGCCACAACCGCGTCTATTGGAGTGGTGCGAGCTGGTGGGCTTTGGGGCTTGGGGCCACCGCTGGTGTGGGCCCAGAGCGCCTCGCTCGGCCGCGCACGCGCGCTGAGTACAGCGCATGGGTGCAAGCGCAGGCGGGGCGGCAATCTCTGCGCTCGGATGTGGGCTGGCCCCCTTTGGAGGATTTGCTGCTGGTGGGTCTGCGTCGCCGTGAGGGGGTGGATCTGGTCTGGCTGCAGCAAACGGGGCGTTGGCGGCTGGATGGCGCTTGGCTTGAGCGGGTGTTGGGCGGCTGGATTGAACGCGGGGTGGTGGAGCTCAGCGCTCAGCGCCTGCGCCTGGTGGCCCCTGAGGGCTTCAGCC
>JAAXIH010000034.1 GCA_012270465.1 Synechococcus sp. | reverse complement strand
TTGGCCCGGCGGCCGAGCATCAAGCGGCGACGGAACTTGATGGGGGGCATGTCGACCAGGACTGCCCACTCGCGGTTGTCGGGATATTTGCCGTGGTCTTCCTCGTACTGGTCAGCCAGCTCTTCGAGGTGAAGCAGGTCGGCGATCTTGCGGGCCAGCTCGATCTCTTCATCGGGGCGCAGCAGGCGGATGCGGCCGATCTCCTGCAGGTAAACCCGGATGGAGTCTTCGGTGTAAACGCCCTTCGGGCCGATCTTGATGCTGGGCAGCTTGGCGGCCTTGCCGTCTTTGGCGACGGTGGTGGTGACAGCCACTTCAGCCTTGGGCTCGGCTTTTGGAGCAGCTTTTGCCTTCGGAGCAGCTTTTGCCGTCGGAGCAGCCTTGGCTTTGGGAGCCGCTTTGGCCTTCGGGGCAGCCTTGGCGTTTGGAGCTGCCTGGGCTTTAGGAGCAGCTTTGGCCTTGGGTTCAGCCTTGGCTTTTGTAGCCGCCTTGGCCTTCGGCGCGGCCTTGGCCTTCACCGGCTTGGCTTCAGCAGCGTCAGCGACAGCGGTAGTGGACTTAGCGGCAGCAGCAGCGGGCATGCGATCGAACCGAACGAAGGGCTAAGTGAGATGGCTGGCCATCCCGGTACGCCGTGCACAAGCGACCAACGCGCCAGTGCAGCAGCACAGATCTGGGTTAAAAGTCGACAAAAGTGTCGGATTGACAGGGTTGTCAGGGGTGATCGCAGACCCTGAGCAAAAGCTCCTCGGTGTCTTCCCACTGGACGGAACTCTGTCGTGTTCCGACGGCTGTGTTACCAGCCCAACTCATCCATCTTAAGAAATGGGTGTTGCTTGCGCAACCTTGGCTTGACTGCTGGAGGATGATTGTTTGCGCCGTTTCCCAAACCAGACGTGGGGGAACGGGTTTCAGTCAGTGTTTGGGTGGAGGCTGGCCGCAGCGGCCGCCTGCTGAGTTACGACGCCAGCGGGGTGGAACCGCTGCAAGCAGGTGACCTGGTGCGCGTCAAACTCCGCGGCCAGCTCCATACCGGCATTGTCAGCGCAGAAGCCGCTGAGATTCCAGAGGGTGTTGCCTTAAGCCCTGTGCTGGAGCGGCTGGAAGCCGCCGCTGTGGACCCTCTCTGGCAGCAGATGCTCGAGGCCGTGGCGCAGCGCTGCCACACCTCCAGCTTTCAGGTGCTGAAAACAGCCCTGCCCAATGGCTGGCTTGGGCACCGGCGCCAGAGCGGCGGCCATGGGCGCAGCGTGTTGGTGGCCGAGCGGCTGCAGCCCCCGCCCCCGAGCGACTCCCTCACCCAACGCCAGCAGGCGCTGCTCGATCATCTCGATGCCCATGGCCCCAAGCCCGTCACGCAATTGGTGGAGCAAGGCTTTGGCCGGGCCCTACTCAAAAACCTGGCGACCAAGCAGTGGATTTCGCTCACGCCAACCGTGCTGAAGGGCGAGGCAGCCCTGCACAGCAGCCAGGTTGAGCTGCAGGAAGAGCCGCCTGAGCTCAGCGCGCAGCAGCAGCAGGTCCTGCAGCAATGGCAAGAGAACCCCGAGATCCGCCAGTGGCTGCTGTGGGGCGTGACCGGATCGGGCAAAACCGAGGTGTACCTGCGCTGCTGCCAGCAGGTGCTGGAGCAGGGCCAAAGCGTGTTGCTGCTCACCCCTGAAATCGGCCTGGTGCCTCAGCTGCTGCAGCGCTGCCGCCAGCGTTTTGGTGATCGCGTCATCAGCTTCCACTCGGGCCTCAGCGATGGTGAGCGCATCAAGGCGTGGCGCCGCTGCCGCCAGGGCGGGGCCAACGTGGTGGTGGGAACCCGCTCGGCCATCTTTTTGCCGATGCCCCAGCTGGGCTTGATCGTGCTGGATGAGGAGCACGACAGCTCCTACAAGCAGGAATCGCCGATGCCCTGCTATCACGCCCGGGATGTGGCCCGGATCCGCATGGAACTGGAGGGGTCGCGGCTGCTGTTTGGCAGCGCCACCCCGAGCCTGGAGAACTGGCTGCTGAGCCAAGAGGACAACGCCTCAATGGGGCTGTTGGAGCTGCGCGATCGCATCGCCGCACGCCCCTTGCCGCCGGTGCATGTGGTGGACATGCGCCAGGAGCTGGCCAGCGGCCACCGGCGCCTGTTGAGCCGCCCCTTGCTGGACCGGCTGATGCAACTGCCGGAGCGGCAGGAGCAGGCGGTGGTGTTGGTGCCGCGCCGCGGTTACAGCACCTTTTTGAGCTGCCGCAGCTGCGGTGAAGTGGTGATGTGCCCCCACTGCGATGTATCGCTGACGGTGCACCGCAACAGCCGCGGCGATAGCTGGCTGCGCTGCCATTGGTGTGATCACCGCCAGGAGATCAACGACCGCTGCGGCCATTGCGGCTCCACGGCCTTCAAACCCTTTGGCGCTGGCACCCAGCGGGTGATGGACACCCTCGAGCAAGAGCTCGAAGGGGTGCGGCTGTTGCGCTTTGACCGCGACACCACCCGCGGGCGCGACGGCCATCAACGCTTGCTGCAGCAATTTGCTGCCGGCGAAGCCGATGTGCTGGTGGGCACGCAGATGCTGGCCAAGGGCATGGATCT
>JAAXIH010000089.1 GCA_012270465.1 Synechococcus sp. | reverse complement strand
CAGCAGCGTCGCCGCCAGTCCCAGCAGCATGATCAACAGCGCCGGTGCAATGGCGGCGCCGAGCCGTTCATCGCCGGCGTATTGAAAGACGCGCACCGCCAGGGTGTCGAAATCAAAGGGGCGCAAGGCAAAGGTGAGCGGCAGCTCTTTGACCGTGTCGACAAACACCAGCAGCGCCCCGAGCAGCAGCGGGCTGCGCAGCAGGGGCAGGTGAACCCGCCGCAGCACGCCTCTCCAGTTTTCGCCAAGGCTGGTGGCCGCTTCATCGACGCTGGGGGCCAGGCGCTCCAGGCCGGCATCAAGCCCGCCTTTGGCCACGGCAATGAAGCGGTTGCCATAGCCAAAGATCAGCAACAGCAGCGGCGGAAAGCCCAAGGGAGCCAACAGCAGCAGTAGGGCGATCGCCAGCACGGTGCCGGGTACGGCATAGCCGAGGCTGGCGGTGAACATGGCTTGCCTCAGCGGGCCCGGGCTGATCCAGCGCTTGCCGATCGCCAGGATCAACGCCATCGCTGTGGCCAGTCCAGCGCCCACCACGGCGAGCACAAGGCTGTGGCTGCCGAGCACGAGCAATTCAGCCAAGGAGTCTTGGCGCAGTTGATCCAGGCTTCTGAGCAGCCAGATCAGCGGCAAGCCAACGCTGATCAGTGGCGGTAGGGCGCACAGCAGTTGGGCGCCGCGCGCCCGCCAGCCCTGCAAACGCCAGCCTTCGCTGGCATCGGTGGGGCCGCCCATGTCCCAGCGCCGGCTCTTGCGGCGTTGCCATTGCTCCGCTGCCACCAACACCGCCACAACCGCGAGTGCCGTGAGGGCCAGAGCAACGGCTCCAGGGGGGTCGTCTTGCCCTTGCCAGCGCTCCAGTAATCCCGTTGAAAGCGTGGGCAAGGCCAGCAGTTCAACGGCGCCGTATTCGTTCACCACTTCCATGCCGGCCAAGGCAACGCCGGCGGTGATGGCTGGAATGGCGAGCGGCAGGCTGACCCGGAAAAAGCTCCTCCAGGCCCCGAGGCCGAGGCTGCGGGAGGCCTCCAATTGGCGCCGGCCGCTGAGGCGGAAGTTGTCGCGGGCTAGCAGCACCACATAGGGAACGTTCGCCAGGGTCAACACAGCAACGCACCAGCTGAGCCCATGGATTTGCACCCCTTCGCGGGCGCCTAAATCCGTCAACACAGCGGCCTGTAGATAGGCCGGCGTTGCCAACGGCAAGAGCTGAGCCAAGGTCAGCCAGCGTTTGCCTGCGAAGTTGCAGCAGGCGGTGAGCCAGCCGATCGCCGTGCCCAAGCAGGCAACGCCAAGGCCCACCAGCAGCACCAACAACACCGTGTTGCTGAGCTGGGTGAGGCCATCGTTGCCAATGCCTAGAACCCCATTGCCGCCTTGCAGGCTGAAGGCCAGCAGGGCAGCAAACGGAAGCAGATTGAGGCCGGCGGTGATCGTGAGCAGCAGGCTGAGGCCAGGGCGCGCCGGAGCCCAGGGCCGCTCCATCGTTATTTCCAGCCGTTTGCCTCCATCAGCTCTTGGGCCTGTTGGTTCATGGCGCCGAGTTGTTCAACGGAGACGTCATCGGGGGTGAAGGCTCCGAATGTTTCCAGCACGGCGTTATCGCCGAGGCCTTTGACGGGGTATTCGTAGTTGGCTTGGGCGTAGCCCTTGCCAGCAGCAGGAGAGGCGAGGAACTCGATCAGCTGCAGCGCCTTTTTGGGGTGTTTGGAGGCTGCTGTGACCCCGGCGCCGCTGATGTTGACGTGGGTGGGATCCGGGAACACCACCGTGACCTTTTCGGCCAAGGCCTTGTTGGCCTCGCCCTTTTGACCGCCGAGCATGCGGCCGACGTAATAGGTGTTGACCAGAGCGACGCCGCAGGTTCCGGTGCCCACCGCCTGGATTTGAGGGGTGTCGCTTGAGAAGAACTCTTGGCTGACGTTGCTGGTCATCCCCCGGATCCATTCGGCGGTGGCTTCCTTGCCGCGCAGGATCATTTGGTCAGCCACCAGCGACTGGTTGTAGGGGCTCTTGCGGTTGCGCAGGCAGAGCTTGCCTTTCAGCGCTGGATTGGCGAGGTCGTCGTAGCTCTTGATGGTTGCCGGGTCGACGATCTCTGGGTTGACGATTGGCACGCGAGCTCGGCGCGTTAGGGCATACCAATGGCCCTGGGGGTCGCGCAGATTGCTTGGCACATCGGCTTCGAGCTGGCTGGAGCTGGTGGCTTGATAGAGCCCCATGCCAGAGGCCTTCACCAGGCGAGCCGCATCGGCGAGCACCAGCACATCAGCGGGGCTGTTGCTGCCCTCGGCTTCGAGGCGTTGCAGCAGCACTTTGTCTTTGGCTTCCAGCAGGTTGATGCCGATGCCCGTTTGATCGGTGAACTGCTTGTAGAGCTGCTTATCGGTGTTGTAGTGACGGCCCGAATACACCCCCAGGGTGACCGTGGGTTCTTGCGGGCTGCAGGCCGCTGCCATCACCAGCAGCGGCGCCAACAGGCTGATGCGGCCGAGTGCGGGGAGGCGGAACAAACTGCTATTGCGAATCCGTTGCAACGTACACAACAGCCTGGTGATTTTGCAAGTCATTCTCAATAGCTTCGCAATAAGGCTGCCGTTTCCCTG
>JAAXIH010000076.1 GCA_012270465.1 Synechococcus sp. | reverse complement strand
CAGCAGAACTACGACAGCCCCCGGGAAGCCACCGGCAAGATCGTTTGCGCCAACTGCCACCTTGCCAAGAAGCTCACCCAGGTTGAAGTGCCCCAGTCGGTGATGCCTGACACGGTGTTCAAGGCTGTGGTCAAGGTTCCCTACGACACCGATGTCCAGCAAGTGGGCGCTGACGGCAACCGCACGGGCTTGAACGTGGGCGCTGTGGTGATGCTTCCTGATGGCTACACCCTGGCCCCCCAGGATCGCCTCAGCGACGAACTCAAGGAAGAGACCGAGGGCATCTACTACACCCAATACAGCGACGATCAGCCCAACATCCTGTTGGTGGGCCCGCTGCCCGGTGATGAGCACCAAGAACTCGTCTTCCCGATCCTGGCTCCCGATCCCAAGACCGATTCCTCCATCAGCTACGGCAAGACCCAGATCCACGTGGGTGGCAACCGCGGCCGCGGCCAGGTGTATCCCACCGGTGAGAAGAGCAACAACACCGTCTACACCGCCAGCGTGGCTGGCGACATCACTGCCATCACTGATGGCGATGCCGGTGCCTCTGTTGTGACCATCGCTGGTGCTGATGGCAGCGTTGAGGAAACCATCCCCGCCGGCCCCGCCCTGGTGGTAGCTGTTGGCGACAGCGTTGACGCTGGTGAAGCCCTGACCGACGACCCCAACGTGGGCGGCTTCGGCCAGATGGATGCTGAAGTTGTGCTTCAGAACCCAGTGCGCCTCTACGGCCTGCTTGGCTTCCTGGCTGCTGTGGCCATCGCCCAGATCATGCTGGTGCTGAAGAAGAAGCAGATCGAGAAGGTTCAGGCTGCCGAAGGCGTCTGAGCCGATGCTCAACGCAGTGCTGCTCACCCCGGCGGTGTTCCAATCGCCGGGGCCCATGGTTTTTGAATTTGGCCCGCTGGCCGTGCGTTGGTACGGCTTGTTGATCGCTCTGGCCGTGCTGTTGGGCTTGTGGATCTCCACCCAACTGGCCAAATCACGGGGGCTCGATGGCGGCCTGATCGCTGACCTGCTGCCGATCCTGGTGTTGTGCGCCGTGCTCGGCGCTCGCATCTACTACGTGCTGTTCGAATGGCGGCAGTATCAGATCAATTGGCTCGAAGCCGTGCAGATCTGGCGCGGGGGCATCGCCATCCATGGAGCCCTATTGGGTGGCCTGCTGGCGGTGATCGGATTCACCCGCTGGAAGCGATTGTCGTTTTGGCAGCTGATGGATGTCCTGGTGCCCTCAGTGGCCCTGGGTCAAGCCATTGGCCGCTGGGGCAATTTCTTCAACTCCGAAGCTTTTGGTTTGCCCACTGATCTGCCCTGGAAGCTGTTCATCCCGGCGATGAGCCGGCCGGAGCAATACCTCAGTGAGCAGTATTTCCATCCCACCTTTCTCTACGAATCCCTCTGGGATTTGGCGTTGTTCGTGCTGCTCGTGGTGCTGTTCACCCGCCGCAACAGCCAAGGGGAACCCCTGCTGGCCAATGGCGCCATCACCTGCCTCTATGCGCTGATCTACAGCCTCGGTCGCTTTTGGATTGAAGGCCTCAGATTGGATCCGCTGTGTTTGCTTGGCACCCTGGCCGATGGCAACTGCATCCGGATCGCCCAATTGGTGAGCATCGTGCTGGCTGCAGCCGGCGTTGCTGGTCTGGCCTGGCTCTACGCCGTGGGCCGTGAGCTTCCTGATCCAGGTCGTCCGCAGTGAGCAAGGGCACCGTTCAAATCGTTGGCGCTGGGCCTGGAGCCCCCGATCTGATGACCGTTCGGGCTCAGCGGGCTGTTGAGCAGGCCGAAGTATTGATTTGGGCTGACTCTCTGGTGGCCCCCGAGATTGCCGCCTTGGCTCCGGCCAACTGTGAGCGACTGCGCAGCGGCAACCTCACCTTGGAAGCGGTGATGGAGGCCATGCTCGATGGCATTCGCCGCGGCAAACGGGTGGTGCGCCTGCACGACGGCGACCCCTGCCTCTATGGCGCTTTGCAAGAGCAAATCGCTCGCCTCGCCGATGCCGATGTTGCAGTGGAGGTGATCCCTGGCATCAGCGCCTACCAAGCCACAGCCGCTGCCCTCAATGCCGAGCTCACCATCCCTGGGCTGGTGCAAACCATCGTGCTCAGCCGCGCCAGCGGCCGCACCGGTACTCCCGAGCGCGAGTCGTTGGAGCGCTTGGCAGCCCTGCAAGCCAGCCTCTGCCTCTACTTGAGTGCGCGACACGTTGAAGAGGTGCAGCAGGTGCTGCTGAAGCACTACCCAGCCGACACCTTGGTGGCTGTTGGCTACCGGGTGAGCTGGCCTGATCAGCAGTTGGAACTCGTGCCCCTCAGCGAGCTCGCCGCCTACAGCCAAGCCAAGGGGTTGGAGCGCACCACGCTGTATGTGGTGAGCACGGCGCTGGCCGCTTCAGGGCAGGCCCGCTCTCGCCTCTACAGCCCGGATCACGATCACCTGTTCAGGCCCAAACGGAGCTCGTAATCGGGCTGGAACCTCAACTTGTACAGTGGCTGGCGCGGGCGATTAGCACAGTGGTAGCGCACTTCCTTCACACGGAAGGGGTCACTGGTTCGAATCCAGTATCGCCCATCAAAAAAGCCCTTTAAAAGCAACATTCACAGCCATCAATTGCCGGCTGGAGTGCTTAACGCTTCAAGCAAAGTTGCTGAACCTGGGCCACAATTCGCCCACTGCCGCACTGCTTTGGAATGGGCGATCAGAACCAACCGCTGAACGCTTCTGCCCGCTCCAATCCAGGAGCTGTGTTGCTCCAAGCGCGCACCGCCTTAGGCCTCAGCCGCGAGCAGCTGGCCGAGCAGCTGCACATGCGGCCGCATCAGATTGAAGCGCTCGAATGCCATCAACAGGAACGCTGGCCAGAGGCCGTATTCACCATCGCCCAAGTCAGGCGGCTGGCCTCTGCCCTCGGCCTCGATGCTGAACCGGTGGTGGAGGCCTTTCGGGCCGACTTGAGCCAACAAACCACCGAGGCCAGCCCTGCCGCCAAAGCGGTGTTCCAGCTGGGCCGCTCCGAGCCCACAGCCCAGGCCAAACGAGAGGAAGGCCAGCGCGATTGGCTGCATGAAAGCAAGAAAGACAGCAAAGCCAAAGCGAGCCCGGTCCGTTTCCAACGGCCCAGCTGGCTTGTGCCCTCCATCGGGGTTGTAGCCCTGCTGGCCATTGGCGGTGTTGCCATCAGCCGCAATCTGCCTGCTCTGCAAGGTCAATTGGCTGCGATCCCGAAGCTGTGGCCCAAAGCACCGGCCAAACCCAGCGCCGATGCGGCCGTTGCTGCCACTCCCAAACCGCAACCCACAACCCTCGACCTCTCGCTGAGCGAACCGGTGTGGATGTCGGTGCGGCAGCTGGTGGGCCAAAAGCAGTTGTTTGAAGGCCTGATGCAGCCTGGGCCCCATAGCTTCCCGCTGGGCACTGGCGTGCAGGTTTTGGCGGGTCGCCCTGATCTGGTGATGGCCCACATCGGCGATCAGCCCGCCAAAGCCCTGGGCTCGATTGAAACGATCCAGTGGGTGACCTTTAAACCGCCAGTGGCTGCTGGGAGCCCAACAGCTCCGAATGCAGGCTGAGACCTGCAGCGCTCTCAATGAAGGGCGCACAGGTTTGCAAACTCCATAGCTCCAGCGACAAGTCATCGCCAACGTCGATGGGTTCGAGCTGAAGCTTGAGTTGCTTGACGGTGCAGCTCGCCACCACCCGCTTCACGGCTCCCCCCGGTCGCCGATCCATGGCAACGGCCAAACGCAGCAGCAGGGAGAGGCGTTCCACCAGAGCCTTCTCGTCTTGCGTGAGCGGACTCCAGCTCTCATGCCGCTTTTTCGGCAAGCTTTTGCGGTGGTACCGCGCCAAGGAGGCAATCACCCGCTGCTCGCTATGGCTGTAGCCGAGCAGCTCACCGTTCTGCACCAAATACCAGGAATGCTTGTGATAAGCGCTGGTGTTGATGCGTAGCCCGCAGCGGTGCACCATCGCGGCGGCCCAGAGCAGCTGACGCGACGATTCAGGGGCCCGGTGCAATGAGCCGCGGGTTTGATCCCAGAGTTCCAAGGCAAAGGCAGCAATGCGCTCAGCGCGGGAGATGGACACCCCATATTTATGGGCGTGATGCATCACGGTCCGGCGCCTGATCTCGCCTTGGTAGACGAAGCGATCAACGATGAGGTCGTGCCGCAGCATCCAATCGATGATCAAGCCCTCCCGCAGGGCGCGATCACTGATCACAAAGCGCTTGGCCCCCAGCATCTCCATGGCCTGCTGCAGCACTAACAGGCCTGGAACGATGATCTCGGCCCGGCGCGCATTAATGCCGGGTAGGGCGCGGCGCTGATCGGGAGTGAGCGGCAGCACCCGCTGCACCAATGCATCCAACGCATCGCGGCTGAACTCAGCGCCATGCAGGCGGCCTTTGAGTTCAGGGCGATCCACAGCCAATAGAGCCGCAGCAGCCATGGCCGTGCCGCTGGTAGCCACCAGCACCGGCGCTTCATCGGGCTCCAGCCGGCGGCGCACCTTCTCAACCGCTGGCTCCAGGCAGCCCTGAATGAAGGCCCGCAAAAACTCGATTCGCTTGGGTTCCAGCGGCTCTTGACGGATGAAATCGCGCTGCAAACGCACCGCCCCAACTCGGGAGCTGGTGAGCGCACGGGCATCGCCGGCATCCGCCAGGATCAGCTCGGTGGAGCCGCCGCCGATATCGAGGATGTAGTGGGGATGCTCGGCAAAGTCCATGCCTGAGAGCACCCCGAGGTAGATCAAGCGCGCCTCCTCAGGCCCACTCACCACCTCAGCTTTCAAGCCAAAGTCGCGCTCCACCTCCTGCAAAAACGCCAGCCCATTGGGGGCTTCCCGCATGGCGCTGGTGGCCACGCAAACAATCTCCTCAACCTCATGGCTGCTGGCCAGTTCACGGCAATGGCGCAGGGCCAAGCGGGCCCGCTCCATCGCTTCTGGCGAGAGATCACCGGTTTCGGGATCGCGTTCCCCCAAGCGGGTGGTTGATTTTTCCGCCAGCAGCACCTGAAAGGTGCGCAATTTCGGATCCACCGAGGCAATCAGCAGGTGGGTGGAGTTGGTGCCGAGATCAATGGCCGCCACACGGCGGAGCCCCTCGCCCGACGGCATCACCGACGCCAGCTTCTCCAGCTCAGCCTCTGCTGTGGTTCGACGCGCTGCGCTCACCAGGGGGTCAAGATGGCCGTGGCACACTCTCGCATCGAATTCCGGCTCCCTGGTGGCCCGATCTCCCAGCCTTTCCTATCGCTGGCCGGCCTGGCTGGAGCTGCTGCGGTGGCATAAACCCACCGGGCGATTGATTTTGCTGCTTCCGGCAGCTTGGAGCCTGTGGCTGCAGAGCCCACGGCCCGATGGAAATCTGGTGATGCTGATCATCATCGGTGGGCTCGCCGTCAGTGGCGCAGGCTGCATCGCCAACGACCTCTGGGATCACCGCATCGACGCCGGTGTAGCCCGCACCAGTGATCGCCCCCTGGCCCGCGGAGCCCTCACCTTCACCTTCGCCTGGACCCTGCTCCTGCTGTGCCTGCTGACAGCTCTGCTGGTGGTGATGGAATTGCCTGCTGCCGGGCGAGAGCTGAGCCTCAAGCTCGCTGTTTTGGCCCTGCCGCCGATCCTTCTCTACCCATCAGCCAAGCGCTGGTTCCCCTTTCCCCAGGCGGTGCTCGCCATCTGTTGGGGGTTTGCGGTGCTGATCACCTGGGCGGCCGCAGCTGGATCGCTCGATGGAGGCTGGCCGCTCTGGGGCTGTTGGCTCTCCACGCTGCTGTGGACCTTTGGCTTTGACACCGTCTACGCCATGGCCGATCGCCGCGACGATGCACGCATCGGCGTACGCAGCAGCGCCTTGAGCCTCGGGGATCACGCCCTCCAAGTGGTGGGCTGGTGTTACCTGCTGGCCTGGCTGCTGCTGAGCAGTGCTGCAGCGGTAGCCGGGGTAGGACTCATCTATTGGCTGGCCGCAGCCGGCGCGCTCTGGGCCGGCTGGCGAGATCTGCGCGAGCTGCGCCAACAGGAACGGCAAGGCCAACCGATGATTGGTCGCCATTTCCAGCGGCAGGTGTGGCTGGCCGCTCTGCTGTGGGCGGGGCTGGTGGTGGGCCGCGGGATGGGATGACAAGCCTCAACACCTCAATCGTGGCGCCCAGCTCAGCGCTGGGGGATGCTGAGCGGCTGCAGCAGGGCATCGAACTGCTGCGCAGCTGGGGCCACACGATTCGCTCGGCTCCTGACCCCACCCGGCACTGGGGGTATTACGCCGGCCGTGATGCCGAGCGCTTGGCTGATTTCGCTGGCGAAGCAGAGCTTTGGGCCTGCGCCCGTGGCGGCTGGGGAGCCGCGCGGCTGCTGGAACAGGGCTGGCAACCGCCAGGCGGATGGCTGCTGGGGTTCTCCGATGTCACCAGCCTGCTGTGGGCTCAACAGGCCGCCGGGCTCAGCGGAGCCATCCATGGCCCTTTGGTGACCACCCTGGCGGCCGAACCGGAGTGGAGCCAACGCCGGCTGCGTGATCTGCTGGCAGGCCAAGCGCTGGCGCCATTGCAGGGGCAGGGATGGAAAGGCGGCATCGCTGAAGGCCCGCTGCTTGTGGGCAACCTCACCGTGGCAACACACCTATTGGGCACCAAGCACTGCCCCGAGTTGGCCGGCCGGGTGCTGCTATTGGAAGACATTGGCGAAGCCCCCTATCGCATTGATCGCTTGCTGACCCATTGGCGACTCAGTGGCGCCCTGCAGCAACTGGCGGGCCTTGGCTTTGGCCGCTTTGAGGGCTGTGAAGCGCCCGAGGATGACCCTCGTCCGGGCTTCAGCCTTGAGCAGGTGTTGCGCGAACGCAGCCTTGATCTGGGCATTCCCGTGGTGGGGGAACTGCCCTTTGGCCATGGTCAGCCCAATGCGGCGCTGCCTTTGGGGCGAACCGTGCGGCTTGATGGCAGCAGCGGCACCCTCAGCGTGCTCTGAGCAGGGCAGCGGCCAGCTCCAGATCCAAGGGGGTGGTGACCTTGAGGTTGGCGCTGCTGGCCTCCAGCACCTGAACCGGCCAGCCGAGGCGCTCAAACAGGGCCGCGTCATCGGTGACCTCCCAACCGGCCTGCTCAGCCTGTTGATGGGCTTGGCGCAGCTGGGCCACCGGGAAGCCTTGCGGGGTTTGCGCTGCCCACAGCTCAGAGCGCGGGGGGGTGGCCACGATGCGCCCCTGCCCGTCCACCTGTTTGATCGTGTCGACCACTGGGGTGGCGGCAATCAGGGCCTCGCCGCTGCGCTGCAAGGCCTCGGTGCAGCGATCAAACAGGGCAGGTTCGGCCAAGCAACGGGCCCCGTCATGGATCAAGACGTGCTCAGCGTCTGCGGGAAGCGCCGCCAAACCGCAGGCCACCGATTGCTGACGCGTGGCTCCCCCTTGGATCCAGCACCAGGGCTGGCGGGGCTGCAACGGCTGCAGCAGCGCTTCAATCGCCTCGCGGTCGCAGGGCTGGCCCACCACCCCCAGCCAGGCAATCGACTCACTAGCCAAGGCGGATTCGAGGGTCCATGCCAGCAGCGGCCTGCCCTGCAAGGGCAGCAACAACTTGTTGCCCTCAGCCCCCATGCGCCGGCCACTGCCAGCGGCAACAATCAACAGATGCAAGCGTCCGCGGTTCAGATCCATACAATTCGACCACTTCCGGTGGTTGGCTAGCGGATGCGCGTGCTGTTCCTGAGCCCAGGTGATCTAGAGGCGCAGCTCGAGCGGCTTCCCTTGGCAGCGGCGATTGGCCGCGATCTCAATGCCTCGATCCAGGTGGCCTGTCCGCTGGCGGCAGCGCCGTTATGGAAATTGCTGCCGGTGGTGGAAAAGCAGCTGCCCTTTGAATTTGAGGGCGTCACCCTGGCCGATTGGGCCAACCTGATGGGCTGCGTGCGGGAACCGGATTTCCAGGCCTGCCTGAATTTCGCCAGCGGCTGGAACCTGGATCTTTTGCTGAGCCTCAGCCATATCCCTGTGCGCGTGGCCCGCGGCGGCTTCTCCTGCACAGCCCCAGTGGCCGCTGATGCCCCAGCCCAGGAGTTCCTCAAGCCCCTGGGTCTGCAGAGCGATCAAGACCAGATCTGCATCAGCTTGCCGCCCAAAGCCCTCGAGCAAGCCCGCTCCAAACAACCAGACGGCGATGGCCCTCTGCTGTTGCTGGCCCCCAGCCAAACGCCACAGGACTGGAGCGAGCAGCACTGGAGCGCCTTGGAAGAGGCGGTGCGTGGCCGCATCACAGGGGGCCGCTGCCAGAGGTTGCAAAGCGGCAGCATCGTGCAACAAACAGCCCAAGTGGCCAGTGCCGATGGGGTGGTGAGCAGTTCTGCTGTGGCCAGCGGGCTCGCCAAATGCTGTGGCGTGTCGGTGGTGGAGCTGCAGCAGCTGGCGCCTGGTCAAGCGCTTGCAGCGCTGCCACTCGAGAGCGTGCTGAAGGCCTTGGGGATCGCCTAGTGCGCCGCCGGATCCGGCGCTGGCGAAAACGGCTGCGCCCCCTCACCTCCACCCCCCTGGTGCCGCTGCTCAGCGTGTTTACCGCTGGCGCCGTTGGCTACCGCTGGACCGAGAACTGGGATTGGGGCGATTGCTTTTGGGGGGTGCTCGTCACCCTCACCACCGTGGGCTATGGCGATCAGGTGCCCAACACCGACGCAGGCCGGTGGGTAACCGCCGCCATCTTGGTGGGTGGCTTGGTGGTGGTGCAGCAAACCCTGCAATGGATGCTGAGCCTGCAGGAAACGGGCTACTTTCAATTGCGCCGGCGCCAGCGACAGTTGCGCGAGATCCAACGAATGCGCCAGCACGTGATCCTCTGCGGCTACGGCCGCATCGGCCGCGAAATCGCCGACCAGCTGATCGCCGAAGGCGTGCGCTTGCTGGTGATTGAAAACTCTCCTGAGGATGCCCGCGCCGCGCGCGAACGCCAGCTGGAAGTGCTCGAAAGCGACGCCACCTTGGATGAAACCCTTCAAGAGGCGGGCGTTTTCGATTGCAGGGCTCTGGTGGCGGCCCTGCCCAACAACGCCGCCAATCTCTATGTGGTGCTGAGCGCCCGGGGGCTCTCCAGTGGTTGCCGCCTAATCGCCAGAGCCGACAGCAAAGAAGCAGAGCGCAAGCTGCGACAAGCTGGCGCCGATGCGGTGGTCTCGCCCTACATCAGTGGTGGCCGGCAGATGGCCGCCATTGCCCTGCGCCCCTTGGCGATCAATTTCCTCGACCTGCTGGCGGGCTCCAACTGTGAAGTGGAAGAGTTTCAGCTGCGCAGTGACGCCGCCCGTTGCGCTGCCATCGATGGCCGCAGCCTGACGGAGTTGGATTTAGGTCGCCGCACCAATGGCGCCCTGGTCTTGGCGATTCAGGGCCGCAGCGGCTTGATTGCCAACCCCAATGGCTCCACCCGGCTGGAGGCCGGCCAGCGGCTGATCGTGATGGGAAGCCCAGGCCAACTGCAGGAGATGGAGCGGCTCTTGGGAGAAGCGCTGGAAGACGCCAGCGTGCTCAAAGCCTGAGCGCACCCGTACGATCCCCCACAATCGTGCGCAGCCCATGAGTTCCTCGGCACCCCTGGCCGGCCAAGTCGCCCTGGTGACAGGCGCTAGCCGCGGCATCGGCCGTGCCATCGCCCTGCAACTGGCTGAGGCCGGCGCGGAAGTGGTGGTGAACTACGCCAGCTCTGCCGATGCTGCCGAGCAGGTGGTGAGCGCCATCAGCGCAGCTGGTGGCAAGGCCTACGCCCTCAAGGCTGATGTGAGCCAAGAGGAGCAGGTGGAGCAGCTGATGGCGGCCGTTCTTGAAAAAAGCGGCCGCATCGATGTGCTGATCAACAACGCCGGGATCACCCGCGATGGCCTGCTGATGCGGATGAAAACCCCCGATTGGCAGGCGGTTCTCGATCTCAATCTCTCGGGCGTGTTCCTCTGCACCCGGGCGGTGACCCGCACGATGCTGAAGCAAAAGCAGGGGCGGATCATCAACATCACCTCGGTGGTGGGGCTGATGGGCAATGCCGGTCAGGCCAACTACGCCGCCGCCAAGGCCGGCGTGATCGGCTTCACCAAAAGCACAGCGCGGGAACTCGCCAGCCGCGGCATCACCGTCAATGCGGTGGCCCCAGGCTTCATCGCCACCGACATGACCAAAGATCTGGCCGCTGAAGCCCTGCTCAACGCCATCCCCTTGGGCCGCTACGGCGAAGTTGATGAGGTGGCCGGAGCTGTGCGCTTTTTGGCTGCCGATCCAGCTGCGGCCTACATCACCGGCCAGGTGCTGCAGGTGGACGGCGGCATGGTGATGGCCTAGCTAGAGAGCTGCGAGCTACTGGTGAGCTCCTCGCCGAGCTGCTGGCGCAATGAGCGAATCCGTTGCAACAACCTCAGCCGGCGGCCCCGGGCCGTCAGGGTGAGGTAGATGCGAAGCGGCAGATAAATCAGGGCCATCAACACCCCCAGAGCTGCCAGTAGCAGGAAGGTCATCGAGCGGGCCGGGATCCCTTTAACCCTAAGGACTCGAGCACCCCGCTGCAGGGCTGCTTAAGCGCCATTCACCAGTCGCGCATGGATCTGGCAAACGCGGAAGGCCTCCTGGGGCGGAGTGCTGCTGCATAAGCGGCCCAGTTCTTGGTTCAGCTGCTGCAACTTGGCCATGTCCAGTCCAGACATGGGGAAACCGGCCAAGTTGGCGAGCAATACAGGGATGAGGGCGTAAGCCATGGCAACTCCCGAAGCACCCCACACAACCGAGCAGGGCGAATACTGAAGAGAACCTAAACGGCCTTTTTTTTAGTTGGTGACTGGTTTTTGCAGCTCACGCGTGTAGCGCTGCACCTGCAGGTCGACACCGGTGATCGCCGTGCCCACCACCACCGCATCGGCGCCCAACTGCAGGGCTTTAGCGGCCGCTGCCGCCGAAGCGATGCCGCCTTCACAGATCAAGCCAACACTTGCGGGCAGTTGCTGGCGCAAGGGGCCCAAGAGATCCCACCCCGGCGGCTCAACCGCAGCGGTGGCCTCGGTGTAGCCATACAAGGTGGTGCCCACCCATTGGCAGCCCAAACGGGCCGCCTCCAAGCCATTGGCCAGGCTGTCGACATCGGCCATCACAGGTGCTCCCAGCTCCAGGCGGGCGCGCTCAACCAGTGCAGCCAAAGATTGCCCCTCCGGGCGCGGCCGCTCAGTGGCATCAATGGCCACCACATCGGCCCCGGCCGACCACACCGCAGCAATCTCCTGCCAACCCGGGGTGATGTAGACGGAGCTATCGGGGAATGTGCGCTTCCACAGGCCAATGATCAGGGCCTTCGGGCAGCGCTGGCGCACCGCACCGATGTGCTCTGGGCTCTCAAGGCGAACCCCCACAGCACCATTGCGCAGGCTGGCTTCCGCCATAGCCGCAATCACATCGGGATCGCGCATGGGCGAACCCGCCGGAGCCTGCACCGACACGATCAAGCCCTTGGGCAACACCAGCTCAGCGCCTTGGCTCATGAGGCGAGCCGATCGGTTTGCGGTCCATCCCACTGGGGCAGCCAACCCTGCAACGCCGTTTTGATCGGCGCTGGAGCCGGGGCGGGCGGTTGTTCCTCCAACGTTTCTTCCACGGGCGGAGCACTCTCCTCGGCAGTGATGGTCTGCTCAACCGGGGGGAGCTCCTCCACCACCGGGAGCTCGTCTGGCGTGATGCTGGGCTGCGGCAGCGGCTCGGGTTTGGGTGGCTGCGCCAAGGCCTGGCGCCAAAAGAGTTGCTGGGGCTCGCTGGCGAGGGCCAGCATCCAGCGCTGCAGCTGCACGGGGCCATGGCGATGCACCAAGCGATCGCTCAGCTGACGTAGCGCTTGGCTGTCCTGCTGCTGGAGGGCTTCTTGCAGAGCTTCGCGGAGCTGACGCTCACGGACGCGGGGCGAAACAAAGACAGCAGGCACAAGATCAGCTCAGCTTCCGGTCCAACAAAGGCCGGATGGACACGAACAGAGCCGCCGACAGGATCAGCAGAGCCGAGAGACACTGGGCTGCCGTAAGGGAGCCGTAGGGAGCCTCCAGCACCACCGCATTGAGGCTGAACTGCCCCAAATACGCCGCGCGTATCGGTTCAATCGCGAAGGTAAGGGGATTTAAGGCAGCAAGCCAGCCCAACCAGGACGGCATGAAGCTGATTGGTGCCAGCGCCGTGCTGGCAAACAGCAGCGGCAGGTTCGCCACAAAGATCACAGCGATCAACTCGATGTGCCCCGGCAAGGCGAAGGCCAAGCCCAAGCTGAGGGCGGTTACCGCAGCAACGAGCAGCAGCAAGGTGAGCAACACCACAAGCAGCCCTGCGCCGCCGGGCCAGCCATACCCCAAGCCCCAGGCAGCTCCCATGATCGCCAGGCTCTGCACCAGCGACAGGCTGGTGATGTAGAGCACCGAGGCCAGCACGATCGAATAGCGCGAGCGCAAAGGCGCCACCAACAGGCGATTGAGAAAGCCGAATTCGCGGTCAAACATCACCGGCAGGCCGGCATTGAGTGCAGCGCTGAAGGCGGTGAACACAATCACCCCCGCGCCAAGAAAGCGGCCGTAGCTGACGCCACCTGGAATCAAGCCATCGGGAGCATTGGCGAACAGGGCACCAAAGAGCACCAACCAAATCAACGGCTGCAGCACACCCGCCACCAAGGTCGAAGGGCGGCGCTGCAGCTGCACAAACAGACGCTTGGTGAGGGCCAGGGTCTCCTGGCTGAGCTGAGCGGCTGGGGCGACGGTCATGGCAGCAAACAGGGGGACAGAGGCCAGCTCAACGCATGGCCTTCTTTTTCTCGGCCTTGGGGTCGCGGCTCGACACCGAAGCCAGCTCCGCATCCATCAAGGTGCGGCCGGTGGCTTGAAGGTAGACATCATCCAGGCTGGGGCGACTTTGCGCCAACGAGAACACCGGCACCGAGGCCTGCTCCAGCTGCTGGCGCAACCGGTCGAGCAAAGCGGCGCCCTCACCTTCCACCACCAGGTTGATGGCATGGCCTTGGGCGCGGTTGATCACCACCTGGCGCACCCCATCAAGTTGCTGCAACACGCTTTGGGCCTGCTGCGCTTCTTGGGGTGTGGCGAATTCACGCACCCGCAAGGTGACGCGATCCCCACCCAGATCACGCTTGAGCGACTCGGGCGTGCCTTCGGCGATCACGCGGCCGCCATCGAGGATGGCCAAGCGGTCCGC
>JAAXIH010000161.1 GCA_012270465.1 Synechococcus sp. | reverse complement strand
AAGGGTTTGGGTGAAATGATGCCGCAGCAATTGTGGGAAACCACGATGGATCCCACAACGCGCACGATGAAGCGTGTTGAGATTGAAGATGCTGCTCAAGCTGACCGCATCTTCACGATCTTGATGGGCGACAAGGTGGCACCACGCCGCGAGTTCATCGAAACCCACAGCGCCGAGCTCGATCTGGCCGACCTCGACATCTGATGGTGCTGCGTTGGGCCTGGGTGTTGGGCTTGGCCCTGATGGCTCCCGTGGCCCTGCCAGCGGGTGGCGCTGATCTGCGGCATCCCGATCCCCGCCGCCGTGGTCCCAGTGGTCCTTTGCTTTCTGGCGGGCGTGATCAGCTCAAGAGCAGCCCGGCATCGCAAGCTCCTTCGCTGCTCACCCTCGGCCGCGAGACGCCCATGACGGTGTTGCGCCACTGGAATAGCCCAGACGGCCGCCGCTGGGCCTACGTGCAAGTGCTGACGGGTTCGGGCTTAGGCGTCGGTCAGGTGCACAAACGCGGCTGGGTCAATGTCTGAGGTTGTGACCCCAGCTCCCTTGTATTGGGAGGCGATTTTGGTCGCTTTAGGCGCCATTCCAGGGGCCTGGTTGCGCTTGCGGGTGGTTAATCACTTTGAGCCTGTGGTGCCCCACAAGCACTGGGGCACCTTCGTTGTGAATGTGTCGGCCGCGTTCTTCCTGGGCCTCTTTTCTGGATTGCATGCGTTGCAGCTCAAAGCTTGCAGCGGTGTGGATGGCACAGCCCCGATGATGCTGCTGGTCGGTGTTGGTTTCTTCGGCAGTCTCAGCACCTTTTCCACCTTTGTGGTGGAGCTCCTCAACACCCTGCAGAGCCGTCAATTCCTGCAATTTGTTGGCTTGATGGTGTTCTCGCTGGTGATTGGCTTGCTGGCGGCAGCAGCGGGATATCAGCTGGGGTTGAGCCGTGGCTGAATCACCAACGCAAGGCAGGCCGAATTTGGATTGGCGCCTGTTGGAGCTGATCCTGGTGGCCATTGGTGCTGTACCCGGTGCCTTGATCCGCTGGCAAGCCGCCGGGGTCTATTTCGGCGATGGCGACAACGTTGTCGTCAACGTGGCTGGGGCTTTCATCTTGGGCCTGTTGGTTGGCCGCGGCGTGGATGCTCGCTGGCAGCTGCTGGTGGGCACAGGGTTCTGCGGTTCGCTCACCACCTTCAGCGCCTGGATGGTGGATTGCGTGGTGTTGATGGCCGCTGGCCAGTGGCTCCAGGCCGCAGGGTTGCTTGGCATCACCCTGGGCCTGGGCTTGGGATTTGGAGCTCTCGGCGTGTTGCTTGGCCGGCTGCTTAGGCGGCCAAGGCCGTCTCAATCGCCGTAGTCAGCTCGCTGCTCTCCGGCTCAACGCCGCTCTTAAAGCGGGCAATCACGCCGCCGTCTTTGCCCACCAGGAATTTCTCGAAATTCCAGGCGATCGGGCCAGCGGGCTCGGCCTGGGTGAGGGTGTCGAAGGGCGCAGCGTCAGAGGCCACCTTGCTCATCAGTTCAAAGCTGACGCCGTAGTTGGTGGAGCAGAAGGTTTTGATCTCGTCGATCGTGCCGGGCTCTTGGGCGCCAAAGTCATTGCAAGGGAATGCGATCACCTTCAGGCCTTGCTTGCCGTAGCGCTCATGGAGCTGTTGCAGCCCGGCGTATTGCTTGGTGAACCCGCATTGGCTGGCCACATTCACGATCAGCAGGACGCTGCCGTTGTCGGTGGCCAGATCGCGGCTGGATCCATCGGCTGAGGTCACGCTGACGCCATTGAGGCTGAGGGCCATGGGGATTGCGGCAAAACTGCTGCGCGACCCTAGGTCTGCTCCATAAAGTTCGGGTGCTTTGCTGCGGCCCAATGTCGGATTCGGCGACCGCTATTCCCGAGCTGACCGAGTACCTGCAGCGTTTGATCGACGCGGGCAATTACGACGCCGTCAAGCAGTTGCTCAAGCCAGAGCAACCGGTGGATGCCGCTGAAGCGATCAGCAACCTGCCCACCTTGCAGCAGGCCATTGCTTTTCGCTTGTTGCCCAAGGACGAGGCGATTGAGGTCTACGAATACCTCGAGCCAGCCGTGCAGCAATCGCTGCTGGAGCGGATGCGATCCAGTGAGGTGCTGGAGCTGGTGGAGGAGATGTCACCGGATGATCGGGTGCGTCTGTTTGATGAGCTGCCCGCCAAGGTGGTGCGCAACTTGCTGCAGCAGCTCAGCCCCGATGAGCGCCGGGTGACCGCTGAGCTGCTCGGCTACGAGAGTGAAACGGCCGGTCGTCTGATGACGACCGAGTTCATTGGTCTCAAAGAATTCACCACCGCTGCCCAAGCCCTCGAGATCGTGCGCCGTCAGGCCAGCGCGACCGAAACCGTTTACACCCTCTATGTCACCGATGCGGCTCGGCGCCTGACCGGCATCCTCTCGTTGCGGCAGCTGGTGGTCTCCGACCCCCAGGCCACCGTCGGTGAGGTGATGACCCGTGATGTGGTGCGGGTCCAAACCGGCACCGATCAAGAGGAGGTGGCGCGGTTGATTCAGCGCTACGACTTTCTGGCATTGCCGGTGGTCGATAGCGAAGACCGCTTGGTGGGCATCGTCACCGTCGATGACGTCATCGA
>JAAXIH010000236.1 GCA_012270465.1 Synechococcus sp. | reverse complement strand
ATGGCTTTGCCGGCTGCGGATCGAATTGACATTCCAAGTAGCAATCCGCACGGTGATCCCGTCTTAAAATCAGCCCATTAAACGATTTAAGCCATGACTCGCTTCCTGCTGGCCTGTGCCATGGCTTCGGTGCTTTTGGCTCCGGCGGCTCTGGCTGAACAGAAGGAGACCAACCGCGAGCGGGACCTCTACAACTACGGCTCCAACCGCTCTGGTGGCGGTATCGATGTCAGCAATCCGATGTCGATGATGAACATGCTGCAGAACATGAGCAGCGCAGGCGATGCCACCCCTCCGGGCGATGCCATCGATGCGGCTCTCAGCGATTTCGATTGGGGTTCAGGCTCCGCTACCCCCAGCAAGACCGTCCCCTCCGGCCTGTGAATCCATTGCTGGTGCTGGAGCTGCCGGTGCCTTGAGATCAGCTGCATTGGCTGATGGGGCTTCGGCGCGGATGCGGCCCACGGCCCAACCGGCAGCCACTTGATCGAGCACCCCAGCGGCAACGGGGGTTGAGTTCAACTTGGCTTGTTGCAGCAGCGAGCGGGCTGCACCCAGGTCACCTTGGGAGTGCCGCAGCAGGGCCAAAGCCAGCATCGGCCTTGGATCGGCTGGATGGCTTGCGATCAGACCTTGATAGGTGGCTGTGGCTTCCCCATTGAGGCCATTGCGCTGCTGCACATCAGCCAGCAACAGGCCAATGGGCAGCGCTTCGGGTGTGCCCTTGGCGGCTTCAGCGGACGCCTGCAACTGCTGCATCACCTCTTGTTTGCGGCCGAGCTTGAGCTGCAGGCGGGCGTAGTCCTCCAGCGCTTGTGGATGCAGGGGCTGCCGATTCAGCACCTGGCGAATCTCCCGTTCTGCTCCCGCGTTGTCGTCGTTTTGGCTTTTGAGATCCGCCAGCAGCAGGCGAAGTGAGGGCTGATCGGGGTTCTGATCACTGAGGGGTTCCAGCAGCTTGATCGCTCCGGTTTGATCGCCCAGGGCCAGCCTCAGCCGCAGCAGTTGGCGCTGCTCAGCATCGTTAGCAGTACCAGCCGCCAGTTTTGTTTCGAGCTTTTCGCTGCGGCGCTCCAGGGTTTGCTGTTGGCCCGTGCTGATCACTGAGCGATTGGGTTGCTGCTGGCCCCACCACCAGCCAGCGGCTGCTGCACCGGCGAGGGCTAAGCCAACCAAGCCAACTTGCCGCAGGCGTTTGGGGCGTGGATCAGGGGTTGGGCTGAGCGAACCCAGGGGCACAAGACTGCTGCCGGTTTCCTTAGTAAAACGCTTGGGTTTGTGCCTGTCAGCAAGATCGCTAAATTCAGCAGCACCACTGCCTGAGGAGATGCGTCAGCACCCGATCCCCCCGGTGACCGAGCCGATGCAATACCGGGCGATCGGTCTTGTGAATGCTGTTTACGTTCCCCAGGACGAAAACACCCTGACCCGCGGCGTGTTGCGCTGCGAAGACGGCACCGAAATTGAAGCTGTTTTGTTGGGCCGCGTGCTCAGCGTGGTGAAGCGCCACTTGGACCTGGCGGCCTCGCACCAGTGGATTGTGTATCCGCGCAACCGCGAAGGTGAGGATCTGCACCTGCAAGTGGTGGGGGTTTGGGAGCCCGCCACCCTGGCCAGCGATGAACCTGATCTGCCGGAAACCCTGCCTGAGGGGGATGGCTATTTCTCGGTGCGCGGTGAGTTGATCTTCACCAAGCCGGAAGAGGACCAGCTGGTGGTCAAGATTCGCCAGCAGCCCCGCAGCGATGGCAGCCGTCCGCAGCCCTTCAAGCTGCAGTTGCAAGGGCAAATCCCCCTGGAGCACCTGCGCCATTTCGTGTCGCTTGATTTGCGCCGCAGCGGCCAAAGCCTCAGCGTTGAATCCAGTGAGGTGATCGGTCCGGTGCCGCAGCGCAGCGATCGCCGCGGCGGCGGCGGCAAGCGTTCCTCCCGCCGGCCGGCTGCGCGCCACTGAGGCGATGAATCCCAATCGCATTGCCCTGGTGGTTGCCGTCTTTAGCGGCACGGCCGTTCTTGGCCCGATGGTGGGGGTCTCCCCGGCCTGGATCACCGTTGCTGTGATCAGCGCCCTGGTGATGGTGTCGGTGGATGCGGCGGCTTGGAATGGCCGCGGCGGCCATCTGCTGGCTGAAGCCATGCCCGGCGGGCAAGAACGCCTGCGCCGGATTGCCTTGCACGAAGCCGGTCACCGCTTGTTGGCCAGCCATGAAGGCCTAGAGCCGGGCGACACCCTGGTGGGCAGCCTGGCGTGTTTGCGCGCTGGCCATGACGCCTGCGGCCGCACCACCTTGCCTTTGCCCGCTAGCTCCAAGTTGCCGCTGGAGGAGTTGCGCCGCTGGAGCCGGGTGTTGCTGGCCGGGATGGCCGCTGAGCAGGTGGTGCATGGCGGCAGCGATGGCGGCGCTGATGACCGTCAGCTGTTGGGCCGCATTTGGGGACTCTCGGGGCAAAGCGCCCAGATCGCCCAGCTGGAGCAGCGGCGCGCTCGGCGTGAAGTGGAGCAGTGGCTGGAGCAGAACCGTTCGGCCTTGGATCAAGAGTGTGAAAGCCTGTTGAGCCAAGCCCCTTCGCTGCTGCGCCCTGGCCATGGCCGCTAATTGGGCCTCGTTGGATCTGCCCACTGGCGTTGCCGGCGACATGTTGCTCGC
>JAAXIH010000015.1 GCA_012270465.1 Synechococcus sp. | reverse complement strand
GTTCTGGCGCTCATCGGAGAGCAACTCCCGTACGCGCATGATGAGATCTGGCTCCCGACACTCAAGCTGTTGCAAGGCCCAGGCTGAATTTTCAACTAGATAAATATCCTCAGACCATAAACATTTCCCAATAGCAGCGGTAGCTTGGTAAGCCTTTAAGCGAGCCAAAACCTCAACAGACTTGCGTTTAGCAATGGCAACAGCTTGGCCACTATCGCCTTGACCAAGCAAATCAATTAGGACCGTTTCTGTTTCAAGGCAGGGGCAATTAATCAAATGGGCAGCCGCCATATAGAGGTCACTTTGCGCCTCAAGCTCGCCGGCAGGCAACGCAATGATGCGCCTGGCCTCATCACAACTTAATCCTTGATGAATATTGTCAAACCGACCGGTCATTGCGACCACAACGTTTCACTTCTACCAAGCTACTTCCCGGGCTGCGCCAACGCGCCGGATTCGGCATGTAAAGAATTGGACCGAGCGAACTGATTAGGTTTGACCCGGCCGATTGAGAGCCGTACAGTTGCGCTGGAATTTGAGCACTGTAATGGGTCCTTTTTCTGGAACTTATTTTCGTGTTACCACGAGCATTGCAGCTGGCTCACGGCAAATGGAGCCCAGAACAAAGCAGGTTCCCTTTCAGCTCCTAAGCCAGAACATGCGCTGCATGAACCAATTAGGGATGAAGATCACCTCGGTTCAGCGGCTTGATGGCACCACACCAGAGGTTATTGGCGACGCACCAAAAGCCAAGCCCGCGGCCAAAAAAGCGCCTGCTGCCAAGGCCAAGCCAGTGGCCACTGAAGTGAAGAAAGTTGTGGAGGCGCCTAAGGCCGAAGCACCGAAAGCTGAGGCTGCTGCAAAAGGAACCAAGGCCCCAGCACGCCGCGGCAGACGCAGCCGCAAATAGGCAGCTGAGTTAAGCCTTCGCTGCAGCGTTAACAATCACCTCAAAGACAGCATCTTCGGGCCTGGCCTGCTTTAAGGCAGGCCAATTAATAGCCTGAAGAAACTCATCACGGCTACGGCTATACACGACATATACGCCCCAAACACCTATCTCTAGGCGCGATCCAGGGACCCCCTCGGTATCTTTACGGCCGCCAAGAGCCATCACCACATGGTCCGCCTTGTGACCTTTTTGTTCGCGCATAGCCAGCCAGCCATGGGCTACCTCTTGGGCTAATTGCTCAACAGAAACTGCTGCTTCGAGCCGAATCATCCAGTGGCCATGATTCAAGGCAGAAGCTGCTTGGATTGAGGGGCAAGCTGCGCTTAACCCTGCAGCCAATTCAGCTGGCGTGAGCGATGGAACATTGGAGTCTTGGACTTGAAGATTGTGAGACAGGACAAAAACAGTCAAGACCAGCGACTTCCAATCATGTAAGGACGAGGAATCATAATGGCCTCCCTTGGCGACTTGCTGATGTCTGAGACCCTCCCAACCCAGCCAGCGGAACAAGATCAGATCCAGCTGAGTGAGGAAGAAGCCTCAGAACTCGTCAAAGAACTCACCCATCAACTGCATGCCGGCGATCTGCCCAAGGCTGATGCCGAGCAGATCCAAAAAATGGTGGCGGGCTTGGGCGACAAACGCGGGTTGATGCGGCTCAAGTTTGCGGAAAGTCTTGGCCAAGTCGGCCGTTCAGCCGTTCCCGCCCTCTGCCATGCCCTGCGGCACCATCACAACGTCACCGTGAGACGCGCTGCGGCCAAAACCCTGACCTTGATCGCCGATCCATCGGCCCTGGATGATCTTCTCCACGCCCTGCTCACCGACGCCGACCCTGTGGTCCAGGGCTCTGCCGTTGGCGCCATGGTGGTGATTGGAGCTGAAGCTGTTGATGGGCTCTTGAACGTCTTGTCCAATCCCGAAAGCACCCAGATGCAACTGGGAATGGCGAGCTGGGGATTGTCATTCGTTGGAGCTCGCGCCCCAGAGCGCTTGCGCGAAGCAGCCTCCTCATCCAACGCCGAAATCCGCACAGCCGCCATCGCTGCTTTGGGAGATCAAATCCAAGCCCTCGGTGATGACAACGCCCGAGAGCTCTTGATTGGTGCACTCAACGATGACGCTGCTGATGTGCGCGCTGAAGCCAGTACCTTGCTGGGCAAATTACATGACGCCACCTGGGCAGAACCACTGCTGAGCCCAAAGCTCAGCGATCCAGTCGCACAGGTCAGGAAAAATGCCGCTTTGGCGTTGATGAAGTTGGAGGCCGTTGGAGCCACCCCATTGCTGCAGCAATTGGCGGAATCGGAATCCGATCCCGGCGTCCAAGCCGTCTTTCGCCTCGCCATCAATCAGCTCAACCCAGACGACTGAGACCGAATTCGCACAAAAAAAGAGGCCCCTGACGGGGCCTCGAAATCCGTGGTGATGAAACGACTCAGGAGAGAGCGTTGATCACGTAGTCCAGGTAGGACTTGAACTCGTTGAGAGCCTGGGGGCTCATGTCGCGAGGAGCGCAAGCGCGGTCGCGGGTGTAGGTCAGAGCCTCGACGTAAGGACCGGTGGGCAGACCCAAGGAGCGGTACACCTCACGGGCGCCGGCGATGCCCCACTCGTCGAGAGGGCCGGTGCCACCCACAACCAAGCAGTAGTTGATCAGGCGCAGGTAGTGGCCGAGGTCGCGGTAGCACTTGTCCACC
>JAAXIH010000056.1 GCA_012270465.1 Synechococcus sp. | reverse complement strand
TCGTAGCGGATGCCGTAGCCAACCGCTGGCACTTCCAGGCTGGCCAGCGATTCCATGTAGCAAGCGGCCAGGCGGCCCAAACCGCCATTACCAAGGCCCGGCTCTTCTTCCACCTCACGAACGTCGTCCAAGGTGGTGCCGTTAAAGCGATTCAGGGCTTCAGCGGCCTCTTTTTCAATGCCCAGCATCAGGAGGTTGTTGCCCAGCTGCGGTCCGATCAAAAATTCCGCCGACAGATAGGCAACGCTTTTGGCCGGATGCTCGTTGAGGGCTTCTTTGCCGGCCAAATACCGGGTCATCAACCGGTCGCGCACCGCATAGCTCAAGGCCATGTAGAGGTCATGGCGCGTGGCGCTGGGGGCCAACTTGCCCAGGGTGAAAAACAGGTGCTCAGTGATGCCGGCAAACAGGTCATCAGCGCTGAGGCCACTGCGCTCAGGGTCTTGAAAGCTGCCGGGGGTGGGCATCGAAAATTCCGCAGGCTGCTCGCTCATCGGATGGGGTGCCACAACGGGTTTGCCCGGACCGTAGCGGTGGCAAGTTGGCTGAACCGTTAAAGCTGCGGATTGATGCGGGATTGGGGACTGAGTTGGGGGGGCTGGCTCGATAACCGCCGCGGTGAATGGTGGTTGTTAGGCCAGCTTGTGCTGATTGGTTTGGACATCGCCTTGCCCGCTTGGCCCTCACAGTGGCGGGCGCCGCAGGGGGTGATGGTGGCTGGTGGTTTGGTGCTGATCGGTGGCTTGGTGCTGGCCGCTGTGGCCTTTGTGCAATTGGGCAGCAGCCTCACGCCACTGCCTGAGCCCATGCCCAATGCTGAGCTCAAAGCGCAGGGTCTCTATGGCTTTTGCCGCCATCCGCTGTATCTGGCGGTGTTGGTGTGCGCCTTGGGGATGGCATTGATCAAAGGAGGGCTGCTGCATCCAGTGCTGCTGCTGGCTTTAGCGGTGTTGCTGCGCGGCAAAGCCCAGCGGGAAGAGCAAGCGCTGCTGCGCCAATACCCCGACTACGCCGCCTACCAGCAGCGGGTTCCAGCGTTCTTTCCTGGCTTTTAAATCAGTCGTCCTGATCTCGGCGCGAGGCCAGGCTCCAAAAGGCTCCTGAGAGCACAGCCATCAGCCCCAAGCTGGCGCCCCAGCTCGGGCCAAGCGCCCAACTCATGGCGATTTGGCTGATCAGGCCAATGGCTGCAGCCAGCAGCAAGCTGCTCAGCACCAGGATCGTGGTTTGCAGCGATTCGCTGAGGCCTGTGCCGCTGAGTTCAGCTTCCAGGCGACCTAGTGGGGCGCTCAAGGGGATGTAGAGGGCCAAGGCCCAAAGCGCTGAACCGCTGGCCAAGGTGATCCAGTCGCTACTGCTCAGGGGCAAGGCTCGGCGGCAAACGCCGCGTATCCCTAGCATCTCTGGCCCTTGGCTTGCGCCGCTGTGTCAGCGTCTTGGACTTTTCGCGGCAGCCCGATTCATTGCGTTGCTGCTGGTGATGACCAGCAGCGCCCAGCTGTGCTGCTGGTGCATGGCTTTGGTGCCTCCACCGACCATTGGCGTCACAACCTCCCGGTGCTCTCCGAGAGCTATGAGGTGCACGCCTTGGATCTGCTCGGCTTTGGCCGCAGCGCCAAGCCAGCTGGAGTGGCCTATGGGGGAGCGCTGTGGCGCGATCTGCTCTGCGCCTATGTGCGCGAGCGCATCGGCCGGCCCACGGTGTTGGTGGGGAATTCTTTGGGTGGTTACTCAGCCTTGGCCGCCGGTGCTGCGCTTGGGGACGACTGCGCTGGGGTGGTGCTGCTGAATGCAGCCGGGCCATTCAGTGAGGAAAAAGCACCTCTCAAAGGCTGGGGCGCGATTGCCCGCCAGAGCATTGGCATGGCCATCTTGAAAAGCCCTGTGGTGCAGCGCTTGCTGTTTGAAAACCTGCGCCGCCCCGCCACGATTCGCCGCACCTTGCGGCAGGTGTACATCGATCACACCAACGTCGATGACGAGCTGGTGGAAGCGATCCGCCAGCCCTCCCTCGATCCAGGGGCATTTGGCGTGTTTCGCACGGTGTTCGATATCCCCAGCGGCCAGCCGCTCGATGAGTTGTTTGCCCAGTTGAAGGCTCCGCTGCTGTTGCTTTGGGGAATCCGCGATCCGTGGATCAATGCCGCCGGGCGCCGGGAAGCGTTCCAGCGCCATGCCCCTGAGGCCACCACCGAGGTGGTGCTGGAGGCAGGACACTGCCCCCACGATGAAGTCCCCTCAATCGTTAACGCTGAGTTGCTGCAATGGCTGAACGCCTTGCCTTGAGCCATGCCGCTGCAGCAACACTCGGCTCCCTATGCCCATTCGGTGTTCACCGCCGAAAACGGTGATCTGATTCGGGTGGTGCCCGAGCGCGGCGGACTGCTCACCGGCTGGCAGGTGCAGGGCCGCGAAATCATCTATTTGGATCAAGAGCGCTTTCTCACCCCGGGCCAATCGGTGCGCGGTGGTGCGCCGATCCTGTTTCCGATCTGCGGCAACCTCCCGGGCGACAGCTTGCCGTTGCCAGGTGGCCGCACGGCCACGCTGAAGCAGCACGGTTTTGCTCGCGACATGACCTGGCAGCTCACTGCGTTGGCTGCTGGGCAGGGCGTGCGGCTGGAGCGCAGCGATAGCGCGCAGAGCCGATCGGATTTCC
>JAAXIH010000036.1 GCA_012270465.1 Synechococcus sp. | reverse complement strand
CAATCCTTCTGGGCGAAGGCACCGGCCGCTTGATGCGCTCGCAAGCCTCTCCTCCGGGTTGGGTTTCAGCTGCATTGCTTGAGCCGTGCCGTGAGTTGCAGCAGCAACTTCAAAGCTCTGAGCCCCTCGCTTCTGATCACCCCTGCCCGCGTTTGGTTTTTGATCTGAGCGAATGACTTCCGTACACTCACAGTCCTTGAGGTTCCAGAACCCCATGAATGCTTGGCTCCCCTTGGCGGCGCTCATGCTTGGAACCGGCTCTGTGGCTCTGGCTCAAAGCATTCCTGTGAGCGAACAGCTCAGCCCTGGTGGGGATGGGATGGTTGTGCCTGCAGAGCCGATCAGCTCAGAGGAACCATCTGGTCTGGTCACGGTCGAGTCTGACCTGCAGCAGGCTGACAACGTCACGGGTGTTGTCACAGCCACGGGCAATGTGCGGATCACCTACCCGGTGAAGCAGGTGCAAGCCACGGCTCGCCAGGCTCAGTACTTCACCAAAGAGGAGCGGATCATCCTGATCGGCGATGTGGAAGTCACCCAGGAGGGCGGCAATCGCCTGAATGCTGAACGGGTGACCTACCTGGTTCTTGAAGATCGATTGATTGCGGATCCAGCGGCTTCGGACCAAGTGTTCAGCAAATTCAAGATTCAACGAACGGCACCTTTGGAGGCTTCCCCATGAGCCTTCAGCTGCAGAGTGTTCATTTGAGTTTGGGTGGACGCCCTGTCGTTCAAGGCGTCACGATTGAGCTGCAACCGGGTGAGGTTGTTGGTTTGCTGGGCCCCAACGGTGCTGGCAAAACCACCACCTTCAACCTGGTGACAGGCATGCTCCAACCCGACCAGGGTGATGTGATGCTTGATGGTGTTTCCATCAGTGGGCTCACCATGCCGGAGCGCTCCCGCCAAGGCATCGGTTACCTGCCGCAAGAGCCGAGCGTCTTTCGCAACCTCAGTGTTCGCGACAACCTCCTACTGGCGATGCAAGAAAGTGGCTTCCCGGCCCACTTAAGGCGTGAACGTTTGGATGAATTGATCGAGGATTTCCAGCTCGATCGCTTTTTGTATCGAAAGGGCTTTCAACTCTCCGGCGGCGAGAGGCGCCGCACGGAAGTCGCTCGTGCATTGGCGGTGGGGGCCAATGGTCCCCGTTACCTGTTATTGGACGAACCCTTTGCCGGCGTGGATCCGCTGGCGGTGAGTGATCTACAGAAATTGATTGGTTATCTCAAAGACCGCGGCGTTGGAATGTTTATCACCGATCACAACGTTAGAGAGACCTTAAGTATCACCAACCATGCCTACATCTTGACCGATGGGCGCATTTTGGCTGCCGGCACGGCGGCTGAACTTGCTGCTGATGCCCAGGTGAAACGTAGTTATCTCGGAGAGGACTTCCGGTTATGACAATCTCACCCACAACAGTCCTGCAAGATTCCGCTCAATTCCTGCGCCGCGGGCAAAGCAAAGCGCTGCGCCAGTGGCAGCGTTTGCCGTTGATGGACCGCTGGCTGTTTGGTGAACTGTTGGGCCCACTGTTGTTTGGTGTCGCAGCATTCACAGCGGTCACCCTTTCGGTTGGTGTTCTCTTTGAACTGGTTCGCAAGGTTGCTGAGGCTGGCTTGCCACTCACCATTGCAATCAAAGTCCTTTTGCTTCGATTGCCAGGCTTTCTAGTGCTGTCATTTCCGATGGCAACACTGATGGCCACGCTGCTCGCCTACAGCCGTTTGTCGGGTGGGAGTGAGCTCACGGCGCTTCGCAGCATTGGTGTGGCGACCCACCGTTTTGTGGTTCCCGCGCTTGTGATCGCTGGATTGATGAGTGGCTTGACCTTTTTGTTCAACGATTTGATCGTTCCTCCGGCCAACCGTGCCGCCTACGTGACCATGTACAAATCCATTGGTCGCAGCATCGATTCGGAGCGAGGGTCCAACATCATTTATCCCCGTTATGGCTATATCACCCACGGCCCTCCTCAGAAAAAAGAGCGCCTAACCCAGCTTTTTTATGCCAAAGAATTCATCGACGGGGCGATGGAGAACGTCACCCTCCTCGACATGAGTCGTTATGGCAAAAAACAAGTTTTAAGCGCTAAAACAGCCACCTACAACGAAGACAAGGGCATTTGGACATTCAATAACGGATCCATCATCACCATTTCGGGAATCGCCAAACCAAGTACAACCACGGCCCGTTTTGAGACCTATTCCTATCCATTTGGACCAGGTCCAATGCAAATGGCTGAGCTTCCGAAAGATGCCAACAGCATGACCGTGATGGAAGCTGTTCAAGCCATGAAACTCATGGAGGCTGCAGGAGATGGCAAAGGAGCTCGCAAAATGCGCGTTCGCATCCAAGAGAAATTTTCTTTCCCTGCGATCTGCATTGTTTTTGGCCTGATCGGCGCCAGCCTCGGTGCCCGGCCAAATTCTCGAACCAGCCGTAGCCAAGGCTTTGGTATCAGCGTCTTGTTGATCTTTATGTACTACCTGCTGATGTTTGTTTTCAGCTCCCTTGGCGTGAAAGGCACCCTGTTGCCATTTGTCTCGGCTTGGAGTCCTGTATTGATCGGTCTTGGTGGCGGAGCATTTCTGTTGAAGCAATCAAGCCGCTGATCCCAGCTGGGATGTCCTAAACCTGGGGTGTTGATGACAGGGCTCT
>JAAXIH010000245.1 GCA_012270465.1 Synechococcus sp. | reverse complement strand
TTCCACCAAATCGGCATTGAATTTCTGGGCTTTGCTGATCCCCGCAGTGATGTGGAAGCCATCGCCATTGCCTGGGATCTCCTGGAAGCCTTGGGGTTGGGTGGCCTGCAGCTGGAACTCAATTCCCTCGGCAGCCGCGAAGACCGTCAGACCTACCGCGATGCCTTGGTGGCCTGGCTCACGGAACGCCAAGGGCAACTGGACGCTGACTCGCAGCAGCGTTTGGCCACCAATCCCCTGCGGATTCTGGATTCCAAAAACCCTCAGACCCAGGAGCTGTTGCAAGAAGCTCCCAACTTGGAGCAAAGCCTCAGCGACGCCAGCCGCGAGCGCTACGAGCAGGTCAAGGCAGGGCTGAGCGCTCTCAACATTCCGTACCTCTGCAATCCACGCCTGGTGCGCGGCTTGGATTACTACGGCCACACGGCTTTTGAAATCACCAGTGATGCCCTCGGAGCGCAAGCCACCGTGTGTGGCGGCGGTCGCTACGACGGGTTGGTCGAGCAGCTCGGGGGCCCGGCCACAGCCTGCGTTGGTTGGGCCATGGGGCTGGAGCGACTGATGTTGCTGCTCAAAGAGCAATCAGACCAACAACAACAGCAGCCTGATGTGGTGGTGATTAGCCAAGGGAAAGCAGCAGAAGCGCTCGCCGTGCCAGTGGCGCGCCAACTGCGGCAGATCGGACAAGCCGTGGACGTGGATCTCAGCGGTGCTGGCTTCGGCAAACAGCTCAAGCGTGCTGGCAAAAGCGGCGCCCGCTGGGCCTTACTGATCGGCGATGACGAAGCGGCTAGTGGCCAGTTGCAACGCAAAGACCTTCAAAGCGGCGAGAGCAGCACCATTGCCCTGCAAACCATTGCTGACGACTGGAACAGCTGATTGATCAGTTCAATTGCGCTGACGCCAGCCCCATCGTTCCAGTTCTGCCCAGTCGCCCCGGGCCCTCAAGATTCGTTCGGCAAGCTCACGCACCGCGCCCTGGCCGCCGCTGGAGCGAAGCACCAGATCGGCTTGACGGCGCACCGGCCGCGCAGCATCAGCCGGGGTGATCAGCAACCCAACATGCGGCCGGACAACCAAATCGTTGAGGTCATCCCCAACAAAGGCGGTCTCAACTGCTGAGTACCCCAGTTTCTGCTGCAAGGCATTCAGGACAGCTGATTTGTCTTTCACCTCAGCAAAGCAATGGGCAATGCCTAGATCCTGAGCACGCCTGGCAATTGATTCGCCGCGGCCACCACTGATCCATGCCAGTTGCAAGCCGCTCTGTTGCAGCAACTTCATGGCCAAGCCATCGCGGGCATCAAAACGGCGCCAAATCTGACCATCTGGCCCATACGACAGGCCCCCGTCAGTCAGCACCCCATCCACATCAAAAACAAGCAGCTTGAGCTGGCGCAGCCGCTGACGAATCCAAGCCAATGGTCAGTCGGAGACCAACAGGCTGTCCGTGGATTCCAGGCCTTCCAGCTGAGCTAAATCACGGAAGCTGGCTGAGCGTTCCTGCAGTTCCGCAAACGTGACGGAGGCGATTAGCTCTCCTTTATCGAAATACTAAATGCGATCGCAACGGGCAATCGTGCTGAGCCGATGAGCGATCACCACCATGGTGCAGCGGCGTCCCACCACCTCCAAGGCATTGATCACTTCGCTTTCGGTGCGGTTGTCCAAGGCGCTGGTGGCTTCATCAAGCACCAAAACGCTGGCGTTGCGATAGAAGGCGCGAGCCAGGGCCAAACGCTGCCGCTGGCCACCAGAAAGCTGGTGTCCGTTTTCCCCCACTGGCGTCAGCAAGCCATAGGGCAGCTCAGCCACATAATCCGCCAACTGAGCTGATTCGAGAGCCTCCCAAACCTTGTCGTCATCGATGAGCTGTTCATCAATGCCAAAGGCCACGTTGGCCCGAACGCTGGCATCAAGCAGCTGAATCATCTGCGGCACCTGCGCGCAGCTGGCCTGCCAAGCCGGCAACTCTTCCGGCGTTAAGGGATTGCCATCGAGCTCCAGCTCACCCATCTCAGCTTTGAGCAAGCCCAGCAGCAGATGGGCGATGGTGGATTTGCCGCTACCGGTCTGCCCCACCAACGCAATGCGTGAGCCGACCGGGATGGTCAAGTTGATGCCGCGCAACACCCAGTCTTCGCTTTTGGGGTAGCGGAACCAGGCATCACGCAAGCGAATCGTGTGCTGAGGAAACACCCCAGCAGGGCTGGGCACCCCTGGACTACGCAGGGTGAAACGCTCAATCGGCAGCTCAAGCATGGCCACGGTGTTGCTCACCTGAGGCAAGCCGCCGCGGAATTCAGTCAGCGAATGAAAGAGCTGCTGCAGTGGGGGGGTCAGCCGCTGAGCAGCAATGGCTAGGGCTGACAGGAACGGCAGAATCCCAAGCACCTTGCTGGGATCCTGCTGTACCAAAGCTGGCACCGCGCCAATAACAAAGATCAAAGTGATCCCTAAAGGCTCAATCAGCTGACGCGGAATGATCGGCAGCAACACCGAACGCAGGGCATAACGGCGAGCTCTCTCGCCAGCACTGCTGAAGCTGCTCTGAAAGTGCTCTTCAGTTCCTGTGAGGGTTATGTCGCGCACCGAAGCAAGCGACTCCAGCAAGAGGTGGGTGGTGCGCACCTCCAAACGCAAGTTCTGTTGGCGGGCATGACGCAAATAGGGCGTCACCACCATCGACAGGCCCAGATAGGAGA
>JAAXIH010000057.1 GCA_012270465.1 Synechococcus sp. | reverse complement strand
AAACAAAAAAGCGGAGCCAAGTGAACCCTGGCTCCGCCCCTTGGTTGTCAACAATCAGCTCAACTCAATGCTTCAAAAGCATTGATTGATCACCACAGGCCGCGGACAGCGCGCTTGTAGTCGGTGAAGCGGATGTTGGTGTTGAGGTAGAGGTTGTAGTACTGGCAGTCACCACTGATGCCGTCGTCATCAGGGGTGTAGCAGGTCAGCACCACACCAGCTTCGTCGTTGCCATAGACCTCGTTGCTGAGGGTCTCAGCAGCAATGGCAGAAGCGGGCAGCACAGCGGCAGAGCCGACGAGTGCAGCGGAAGCGAGCAGAGCAGCACGCATGGGTCGAATGTGAATTCTCCCGGCATCGTGAAAACAATCGCTCCCGCCATTGCTTAATCCGCAGGAATCTCTTCAGATTCAGCCAAAAAGCCCCAACAAAGCGACCTTTTTTGGAATAAAAAATGGCCTATTAATTTAATTTCCAAAAACAATAAATACCATCTGCGGCCCCAACAAACCAAAGTCCACACACCAGGTGCAGCCCATCCCCGCAGCGCTCGCTATCAACCATTCAGTGGATGACGACTCTCAAGCGATGAGCAGCCCGCAATTGGCGCCGCAAACCCTGGGCGAGATCATCACGATGGCGGTGGCGCCTGTGTTTTTAATCAGCTCGCTGATCGCCTACCTCGGCGTGCTGAGTGCGCGTTCAACCCGCATCGTCGACAACCTTCTGGTGTTGCAGGCCAGCGATGCCGAACTAATCAGCTTGCAAAAGCAACGCATGCGCTGCATCGCATTGGCCTTCCGTGAAGTGGCCATTGCCGCCGCCCTGGTCTGCGGTGTGGTGATTTGTCTGTTCTTGAACGTGAGTCAGCGCATGGATCTGACCCTGGCGGTCAGCATCCTGTTCATCTCAGCGATGGTGCTGGTGGTGCATTCGCTGATCACCTTTCACCAGGAACTGCAGCTGGCGATCCGCTCAGCTCGCCTGAAGTTCCCAGGGAGTTTTTAAAACGCCGTAAGTTGAGCCCATGGCTCTGATTCCTCGCTGGCGCTACATGAGCGATGAGGCCAAAGCGGTCACGCGCCGCATTGGCTGGAGCGCCCTGGCGATTCTTGTGGTGGCTGTGGTGCTGAGGCCGCTACTGCCTTGGCTCGCCCTCAGCATCCTTCTGTACTTGATCTGGCAAAAGCGCCGTTAACGCCGCGCCACACCGCGGCCAGCGCCGAACAAGCCCAAATCAATCAGCAAACCAACGGCCAACAGGAACAAGCCGCTAACGCTGCCAAAGGCGTAGCCCATGGCCACCGCCCAGCAATAGGCCAGCGTTGTGGTGGGCAGAAGGATGATCCCCAGCAATGGCCAGATCCAGATGCCAGCAAAAGGGGCCAACACAAAGGCTGGGGTGAACAGCCACAGCAAAAAGAAAACGATGCGCGGAGCCAATAGCCCCAGCAGAGCGATGAAGCACATGGCTCAAGCCACCTGTTCCTGAGGCTTTTGGCGTGAGCTCCAATAGCTCTGGGCGCGCTCAAAGAGAGTGTCCTGAATCTCCACCAAAAACCGATTGATCCGCAGTTGGGTGTCCTTGCGGCGAGGCACCATGTCGGAGGCGGCGCCTGCAAAGCAGAGGTCCACCAAGGTGGCGACCTCTTCTTGGCTCATGGTGATCTGAAGGCTTCCTTCAGGCTGAGTGGTGGCGTGCATTCAGTCCTAAAAGATCTTTAAAAACCCTAGGGGGATTGCCTCTCATCAGTAGAAAAACAGGTTCGGCTTAAGAATCCGAGCCACAGCAGCAGTTGCGGCCACAGCCCCAGCCGCTTCCACAAACTCGCCCCGCGCAACGCCGGGAGCTGCATCAAGCCCAACGCTTCCTGGTTGGCAGGCAGTTGCTGTTGCAGCTCCCCGCGGGGGCTGACCAGAGCCGATGGCCCGGTATTGGCACTGCTCAGGAGCCATCGAGACGTTTCAATCGCGCGCAGCTGCGCCAAGGCCTTGAACTGCTGCTGCAAAGCCAGCGGGTAGGGATCGAGGTTGGCAATCGTCAGCAGCCAGCCGGCCCCATCACGCACCGCCTGATTCAGCCCCAAGCCATCGCTGAGCTCGTAACAGATCGCTACCGCCACAGGGCCCAACGGCGGCGGTAACTCCAGCAAACGCGGAGCCTCACCAGGGCTCACGCCCCCCACAGCTGAGAGCCCAGCCAAGCCGCCAGGCACCCACTCGCCCAAGGGCACCAGGCGCTGCTTATCAATCCACTGCTGCGGGCGTGTGCTGCCAGCGGGGAACCACAACGCGCTGCTGCGCTCGTCGAGCTCTTGGCGGCGAAAGCCACCGGAGAGCAATGGGGCAGGCATCGCCGGCAAAGCTTGACCCAAAGGCAACGCTCCTTCGGGCAACACCACCGCATCGGCTCCCTGCTGCTCGGCAACCGCCATGGCTCGAATCAGCAATTGACGCTGACGCTGCTGCTGCTGGGCGCTGAATTTCTCCCGCGTGGGCAGGTTGGGCTGCCCCACCACCACACTCAGCTCTTGGCCAGCCATTCCAGCGGTGGGAACAGCCGCCAAGGCAGCAGCTCCCAGCCCATGAGCCACAACCAGCACCAACAGCAGCGCCCGCCAGCGCAGCCGCCACAGCAACCAACTGATCAGCAGCTGCAGCGCCGCTGCCGGGTGATCGCTGGCTGGCGGGTTTGGCCTGGTTTGGGGGAGCGC
>JAAXIH010000191.1 GCA_012270465.1 Synechococcus sp. | reverse complement strand
GGTCGCGCTTCAGCCAGTCATCGAGGACGTCAAACCATCCCCTCCCAGCTGGCGCCCGCCCTACAGCAATCGTCATCGATGTTGTTGCGGAGAATTCCCCGCGATGAGGTCGGATACCCGGCGATCGTAACAATGAAACCCAAGCTGCCGCGGGATTTGTCATTCCCCTGACATGCTTTGTGGCACAAGGGTTTTGCTGCTTTTCAAAACCGCCGTAGGTATTTATTCGTTCAAGCGGTTGGGCTCATCGGTCAAGATGCCTCCACTTCTTTGCGCTCCCCCATGGACGCCCCGATTGATCAGCCGGTGCTCGGTTCGCGTCGCCTCTCCAACTATTTAGTTGCTCTGTTGGTCTCCATCGGTGGGGTTGGTTTTCTGCTGACCAGCGCGTCGAGCTATTTCGGCCGTGATTTCCTGCCCATTGGCCATCCAGCGGAATTGATCTGGGTTCCTCAAGGTCTGGTGATGGGGGCCTATGGCGTTGGAGCCGTGCTGCTGAGCAGTTATCTGTGGGCGGTGATTGCCATTGATGTGGGCGGCGGCCGCAACCTGTTTGATCGCGGGGCCGACACGATCACGATTGAGCGCCGAGGCTTTCGCCGCTTGATCAGCTTCACCCTTCCCTGCGGCGATGTGCAGGCGGTGAAGGTTGAGGTGCGCGATGGCCTCAATCCCCGCCGCCGTTTGGCGCTGCGCTTGCGCGGTCGCCGCGATGTGCCGCTCACCCGGGTTGGTGAACCGATCGCTTTGGCTGAGCTCGAGCGCAGTGGCGCCGAACTGGCTCGTTATCTCAATGTTCCCCTGGAGGGCGTGTAGGCCGATGTTGATGTCTTGGACGCGCCGCGGCGGTTTCGCCCTGCTCCTGGCTTTGCTGTTGGTGTTGCCGGCTTGCGCCAGCACGCCTGTGGCCTCTGGTTATGGCTGCGAGCAAAGCCCGGTGAGCTGCCTGCAGGGCAGTGCCCAGGTGGCGCTGACCACCGATAAAGGGCGGATATTGCTGGAGTTGCAGGGGCAGCAAGCACCGCTGACAGCCGGCAACTTCTTGGATTTGGTGCAGCGCGGCGCCTACGCCAACACCGTGTTTCACCGGGTGGTGCGTGAACCCAGCCCGTTTGTCGTGCAGGGCGGTGACCCCCGCAGCAGCGACCCCAAAGTGCCTCCCGCTCAGTACGGCACCGGCAATTTCACCGATCCCGCCACGGGCTCACCACGCTTCATTCCTTTGGAGGTGAAGCTGCAGGGTGAAACCGAGCCCCGCTACGGCAATCCCGTTTTGGGTGCAGGGATCAGCGATCGCTTGGCTTTGCCGCATCAGCGCGGTGCCTTGGCGATGGCCCGCTCGCAGGATCCCAATTCAGCTAGCGCGCAGTTTTATATCGCCCTCAATGACCTGCCGGAACTGGATGGCCGCTATGCCGTCTTCGGCCGGGTGATTGAAGGGATGGATGTGGTGGATCAGATCCGCCAGGGCGACACGCTGATCAAGGCCGAGATCATTCAGCCCTAGGCCGGCACGTAGGTCTGCGCTTGCTGCAGCTTGAGGGTTTCGGTGTTCACGCCGGAGGCCCGCTGCAGCGCCACTTTTCCGGTGCGCGCAATTTCCAAAATCCCAAAGGGCCGCAGCAGCTGCTCGAGGGCCACCAATTTGCCGGGATCACCCACCACTTCAAGGGTGAGGGCTTCATCGGCCACATCCACAACCTTGGCGCGGAACACCTGAACCAGGTCAAACACCGAGCCGCGGCTGTTGCTGTCGGCTTTGACCTTCACAAGCATCAGCTCGCGCTCAACGGCGGCAATGCCGGAGAGATCGATCACCTGCAACACGTTGACCAGCTTGTGCAGCTGCTTGGTCATCTGCTCCAGGGCGTTGTCATCGCCGGCCACCACCATGGTGAGCCTGGAGACACCGTCCTGTTCGGTGGGGCCCACCGCCAGGCTTTCAATATTGAATCCGCGCCGCGCAAACAGGCCGGAGATCCGGCTGAGGGCGCCGGATTCGTCTTCAACTAACACCGAAAGGGTGTGCTTCATCACCGCCTGAGGGCTTCGCCCAAACCTATCTCGTTGGCGACTGCTGTTTCAGCCAGCCGATCAGGGCCGTGTTGAAGGTTTCCGGTGCTTCGTCGTGGGGGCAGTGGCCCAGCCCCTCCAGCCAGTGCAGCTCCGCCAGCCCCGCGGGCGCTTGCTGAACCACCCGCTCCGCGATCACGGGCGGTACCAGCCGGTCGCGCCGGCCCCAGAGCAGCAGCAGCGGCCGATTCAGCCTCAGCAGCAGCTGCGGAGCTGTGGCCCGCGCGGGCCGCAAGGCCATGCCGCGCACCATCGCCCCAAGCGCGCGGCCTGCCGTGCTCCGGCTGGCGGGCCAGCGAATCAGTTGCACCAGCTCGCGATCGATGCGCTCACCGCTGGCGTAAGCGCTGGCCAGGCCCATGCGCAGCAAGGGGTTTTGGCGCAGCACAGCAATCAGGAGCCCCAGCGGCAGGCAGCGACTCACCAGCAGCACCAGCCAGCGCTGCCAGCGGCGGCTCCAGGGGCTGCGCCGCAGCGGCAGCGGCGAGAGCAGGGTGGGGTCCGGTAGCGGAGCGGCCGCAACAGCCACCACCAATTCCGGGCGAAACACCGCGGTGGTGAGCCCCACCAACGAGCCCAGGGAGTTGCCTGCCACCACCGCCGGCTGACCCACGATCTGCTCAAGAAAACACTGCAGCTGACGCCTACA
>JAAXIH010000176.1 GCA_012270465.1 Synechococcus sp. | reverse complement strand
CAGGCGATGCACTTGCAGATGTCACCGCCGGTGACGATGCCGCCATCGGCAACGATCGGCACGTAGCGGCCGCTCTCTTTTTCGTAGTCGGCCCGTGCGGCAGCGCAGTCCGCCACGGCGGTGGCCTGGGGAATGCCCACGCCGAGCACGCCGCGGGAGGTGCAGGCGGCGCCAGGGCCAATGCCCACCATCACGCCAGCGGCGCCAGCGCGCATGAGCTGCAGGGCCACTTCATAGGTCACGCAGTTGCCGATCACCACAGGCACGCCCATGTCCCGGCAGAGCGCTTCGAGATCGAGGGTCTCTTGCCCCTCGGGGCCGGTGTGGTTGGTGGAGACCACCGTGGCCTGCACGAAGAACAGATCAGCGCCGGCTTCAGCGATGGCTTTGCCAAAGCGCATGGCGGCCACGGGGGTGCCGCTCACCGCGGCAATCCCGCCTTGGGCTTTGACGTCTTGGATCCGTTTGCGGATCAGGCTCTCCTGCACCGGCTGGCTGTAGATCTCCTGCATCAGCGGCACAAACTCGTCCTTGCCGACTGAAGCGATGCGGTCGAGAACCGCGTTCGGATCCTCGTAGCGGGTTTGAACCCCCTCGAGGTTGATCACGCCCAGCGCCCCGAGTTGGGAGAGCTTCACCGCCATGCCCACATCCACCACGCCATCCATGGCGCTGGCGATGATGGGGATCTCCCGCTCGATGCCGCCAAGGCTCCAGCGGGTATCGGTCACCTCGGGGTCAACCGTTCGCCCGCCGGGAACCAGGGCGATTTCATCAATTCCGTAGGCCCGGCGAACGGTGCGCGAACGCCCCAACTGAATGTCCACCGCGAACCTCTCGCTAACAAGAGAAGAAAACTAACAATTCGCCCTCCCCTGCTCTTCTGCTCCGATCACTTGCCGGTGAAAGAGCTCCAACTGTTTTTCACTCCTTCAATCAAGCTGCGGCGCTCATCACTGCGAACCAAGCGGCGGCTGGCAAAGAGGACCACATAAATCAGGCCCGTGAGCTGCAGCAGCCTGGGCAACATCGGAATGGCATCGAGTGTTCCCAGCACGGCGCTGGTCAGCTGCAGCACCAGCAGGAGTGCCAGGGCGCCACCCACCAATTTCAGTGGGCGCTGGCTTTGCTGCCAGAGCTCCATCAACTTGGCGTCGGCGAGCCAAGCATTGAGCTTTTCCATCAGCAGATGCCACTCACCGCCTTCGCTATCGCTGGCGTTGGGGTCGGCTGGAACGCTCACCGTGCTGGCGATGGGGCTTTCGGCCGCAGGCGTTTCAACCACGGGGGTGGGCTCAACAGGGGCCGGAGCCTCTGGAGTTGGTTCGGTTGCAGGGGCTGGCGTCACGGCTTCCTGAGCTGCGGTCTCGCTGTTGGATTCGGGGGTCATCTCCGGAGTTGATTCCATGGCCTGCACGACTGCCGATTGGAAATCCTATGGGGGTTGCTCAAATCAACCTTCCAGAGGGTGAAGCCTGCCCTGCTGGCTCAAGGGTTGAATCCTGGCCGGCAGTGGGAATCGGCCGTCCTGCATTTGCTCGGCCAGTTCGAGCGCCAAGCTGTCGGCCAATTTCAGGCTGCAGGCCGGTGCGGCTGGAATTCGCTGGCCGTCCACCTGAATCGCCCCGGCCATCAATTCGCCGTAGCTCACGGTGCCAAATCCGGGCCTGATTCGTCTGGGGATCGAGTAATCGAGCACGGGAGCTTCCAGCTCTTCATCGGGAACAGCGGCTTGCCGGGCCTCTTGCTCCCCCAGCAGCAGTACAGGGGCAGCCACAGCCACCAGAGCGGCCGCCCCATGGCCGTCGAACCAGCAGGGCCGGATCCACTGGCGGTTGAGTTCAGAGACCGCCACGCCAATGGCGAGAGAGGCACCTGGGGCACGGGCATGGCCAGAGGCTTGACGCCGGGTTTGCGGCTGATGGCCGCTGCCTGGCCCCAACACATGGCCCCGCCCGCCAGCTACCAGAACCGCGCTGCCAGCTCCGAGTTGGTGCAATCCCGGCATGGAGAGGCCAATGCTGCGGGCGCCGCAGCCGCTGAACAGGGCATTGCCGAATGGCCCCAACAGCCCTCCAAAGGGACTGGCCAGGAGTCCCTCACGGCTGCTGACGGCAACAACGCCGTTTTCTGTGATGCCCCTGGCCAGCAGCAGGCGCGCCTGGCTGAGTTGATCACTGCCGAGGGCCGTTTGCAGCTCCCGGCGCGGTTGCAGCGTTGTGCCCTCTCCTTGCAGTTCCAGCAGGGGGTGCTCCCCTTGCAGCAGCTCATCGAGAACGTGGATCCCCCCGCGCCGTTGCGGGTCGTCGCTGCTGCCCCCCAAGGGCAAACACAGTTCAGCGGCGCCATAGCCGCCCCCAGCGCTGATGCCCCCCAGCCGGGCCTGGCGGATGCGCAGCGGTGGATCACAGGGCCCCAGGCTGATCCAGATCTGGCCTTGATCGGTGAAGTCACAACTGGCCGCCGCCAGAACGTCGGTGTCGGCATAGGCCTGCTCCAGGCTGCTGCTCGCCACGCGGCGTCGAAAATCCAGCGCAGTACAGACCCGCAGCGTGCCTAGCCGCTGCCGCTCAAGCAGCTGATCGGGGGTGCGGGGCGCAAAGCCCATGCGCTAGCGGCATACATCAGTAATGTTGGGTCTTCACAAGGCTCAGCGCAGCAGGCGGAATGGCGGATCCCACCGGAGCGGGCAACCCCAGCGAGCGGATCATCCAAACCGACCTGCGCAA
>JAAXIH010000185.1:4495-13907 GCA_012270465.1 Synechococcus sp. | reverse complement strand
GTGGAGCCGACGCCGTGATGATCGGCTCGCCGATCGCTCGCGCTGAAGAAGCTCCCGGCCGGGGCTTCCACTGGGGCATGGCCACCCCAAGCCCTGTGCTGCCCCGCGGCACCCGCATCAATGTGGGCAGCACCGGCAGCCTGGAAAAAATCCTGCGAGGCCCGGCCAAGCTCGATGACGGTACCCACAACCTGCTGGGCTGCCTGAAAACCTCGATGGGCACCTTGGGTGCACGCACCATCAAGGAGATGCAGCAGGTGGAAGTGGTGGTCGCCCCATCACTGCTCACCGAGGGCAAGGTGTACCAGAAGGCCCAACAACTGGGCATGGGCAAGTAAGACCCCAGTCTCAGCCTGCGTCCGAGTGGTCGCAGGCGTTACCCTGGCGCCGTGCGGCACCTCGCCGCACACTCCTCACACCACCACGCCCGGCGAGCCCGGGTTTTCGTCTTACATATCGACACGGCGGGCAGCTAAAGCCCAGGCCATTGCTAGATTCCGCCTTAATCAACACACGCCGATGTCGAGCGCCGCTGCTGTCACTGACGCCTCCTTTGACCAGGACGTACTCCAGTGCGACGTTCCCGTTCTGGTGGATTTCTGGGCTCCCTGGTGCGGCCCCTGCCGGATGGTGGCTCCGATTGTTGATGAAATCGCCAAGGAGTTTGAAGGCCGCATCAAGGTGGTCAAGCTGAACACCGACGAGAACCCCAACGTCGCCAGCCAATACGGCATCCGCAGCATCCCCACCCTGATGGTGTTCAAGGGCGGCCAAAAGGTGGACACCGTTGTTGGCGCTGTACCCAAGACCACCCTGGCCAGCACCATTTCCAAATACCTCTGAACTGAGTGACATCCCAACTGCCCGACGCCATCCGTCAGCAGCTCGCTGACTTGGCACGGGAGCTGGATGACCACTCCCACGGCACGATCGCTTGCGAGGTGCTTCGCACCTTGGTGGCCATCAGCCAATCCAATGCCGACAGCGGCGACTGGGAGCTGATCAACGGCACCCTGGCTGACATGGCCGAAGCACTGGATGTGTTTCAGCCCCACCGCCAGATCCGCAAGGTGGCCATCTTTGGCTCAGCTCGGACGCCAGAAGACGATCCGATCTATGCGCTCACCTTGGATGTGGCCGCTCAAGCCGTGGCCTGCGGCTTTGAAGTGATGACGGGCGCTGGCCCTGGCGTCATGGAAGCCGCTAACCGCGGGGCGGGAGCGGGGCAATCCTTCGGGCTCAACGTGCAACTGCCCTTTGAGCAATCGGCCAACCCCTACATCGATGGCGATGAGAAGCTGCTGACCTTCCGCCATTTCCACACCCGCAAGCTGTTCTTCCTGCGCGAAACCGACGCCATCGTTGTGATGCCCGGCGGGTTTGGCACCCTCGATGAACTATTTGAAGGCCTGACCTTGATTCAGACCTCCAAGAACCCCCCTGTGCCGATCGTGCTGCTCTGCCCCCAGGGGGATGACTACTGGGAGCGTTGGCACAGCTATGTGGACCGTGCCCTGCTGGACCGCGGGCTCATCTCCGCCGAAGACAACGGCCTCTACACAACCGCCACGACCGCGGAAGAGGCCCTGCACCAGATCCAAGATTTCTACCGGGTCTTTCACGCCAGTCGCTTCCGCGGCGAGCACCTGCAACTGCTGCTGCATTACGAACTCCCCGCCAGCGAGCTGCGTGAGATCAATGCCCGCTTCCAGGATCTGCTGCTGGGCGGAACCATCACCAGCCTGCTCTGCCAAGACGAATCGGGGCGCTCCCGACACTGCCTGGAGTTCTGGTTTGACCAAACCAAGGTGGGACGTCTTTACGCCTTGATTCAGTACCTCAACAACCTCGCCCTGCCGGCCCTGAGCCAGCAAGAACCACCACTGAGCAGCCTCGGGCAAGCCGCGTGATTGGCGTTGTGGATTACGGGATGGGCAATCTCCACTCGGTGGAGAAAGCCCTACAGCGCTTGAACGCCAGTGCCATCCGCCTCAGTGATCCAAACCAAGCCCAGAGCTGTGAGGCCTTGCTGTTGCCAGGGGTTGGAGCTTTCGATCCAGCCATGCAAAAGCTCAACAGCACTGGCTGGAGCCAGCTGTTGAAAGAGTGGAGCGCCGCAGGGCGCCCTCTGCTCGGGATCTGCCTCGGTTTGCAACTGCTGTTTGAAAGCAGCGCTGAAGGCGAAGAACCAGGCCTAGCCCTGTTGCCTGGGCGGGTGGAACCACTGCCGCCGCAAGCCCAGGAGCGCTGCCCTCATATGGGCTGGGCTCCATTAACTGCTCGCCAGCCAAGCCCCTTGCTGATTGCTGAGCAGCAGCCCTGGATGTATTTCGTGCATTCCTTTGCCGCCATCGCCACCGATCCAAACACCGTGACGGCCACAGCCCCCTACGGAAACCAAGCCGTGGTGGCCGCTGTGGGGCGTGGGTCATTGCAAGCCACCCAGTTCCACCCAGAGAAATCAGGCCTCTGCGGCTTGGCTCTGCTGCAGCGCTGGCTCAACAGCTTTCAATAACGGCCATGGCGCTGCGGCTGAGCAATGGTCAGAAGCTGCACAGCCCCGAGGGCTTGGAAGCCAGGCCCACAACAGGTCTGGTTCGTCAGGCGGTGATGAACATCCTGGCGGCCGACTTGGCGCAATCCCGCTGGTTGGATCTGTGCAGCGGCAGTGGCGCGATGGCCTGTGAGGCACTGCTGCAAGGGGCTGATTGGGTACAAGCGGTGGAGCGCAATCCCAAGATTGCTGCAGCCGCGCGCCGCAACCTTCAAGGCTTGGGAGATCGCTCGAAAGGGAAATGGGCTTTGGAGGTCTGCGCGGTGGAGCGTTGGCTGCAACAACCCTGCCCTGAGCCTTTCGATCTGATCTACGCCGATCCGCCCTACGCCGCAGGGTTGTATCTGCCAATCGCCACGTTGATCAGCTCAGGCCATTGGCTGAAACGCGATGGGCAATTGCTATTGGAATGCGAACAACATGGCAAGCCCGTACCCCCGGCGGGGTGGATGCAAACCAAAGAGCGCCGCTATGGACGCAGCTTGGTGTTGCAGTGGGAATTAGAAGAAGCCGGCTAAGAGCTCAGCCGCCCAGGGCGCTACCACGGCGGTACTGGTTCCAAGCCGCCACAAACAGGCCCAGCAGGGTGACAGGAATCAGGCCCAGAACGATGCCGCAGAGGAGAGGTTCGATCATCGCTCCAGGAAAATTGCCACTTGATGCCTCGCAATCTAGGGGGCGACACGCCAATGTTGGGAGAGGTTTGCTCAAGCCGACATCCTTTGACAGGCTCCGAACTGCTGGACGAAGCACCCCGCAAGCGGGGATTGATCACCGCCTTGGTGGTGCTGGCGGTGGTGGCGCTTGTGGCGATGTCGGCCTTGGTGGCTAGTGCCAACAGCCGCGACCCCTACGTGACCAGCAGCCTGGAGAAAGTGGGGGATCAAGAGCACGGCAGCAAGCTGTTTTTGATCAATTGCGCCGGCTGCCATGGCATTGCAGCCCAAGGCGTGGTGGGCCCAAACCTGCATGGGGTAAGCCAACGCAAGAAGGATCCGGCCCTGATTCAACAGGTGATCAGCGGCAAAACCCCTCCAATGCCGAGCTTCCAGCCCGACCCCCAATCGATGGCTGATCTTCTCGCCTATCTGCACGAGCTGCAGTGACGGCCCAGCTGGCCGTGGTGCTGGTGGAACCCAATGGCCCACTGAATGTGGGCAGCGTGGCTCGCTTGTGCGCCAATTTCGGTGTGAACTCGCTGCGGCTGGTGGCACCGCGCTGCGATCCCGCAGATCCCCAGGCCAAGCAAATGGCCGTTCGGGGCCTTGAGCAGCTGCTGGCCTGTGAGCTCTACCCAACCCTGGAGGCCGCTGTTGCGGACTGCCGCCGCGTGGTGGCCTGCTCAGGACGGGTAGAAGCCAAAGAGCGGGAGCACCTGCTGCCGCAAGCAGCTCTGCAATGGCTGCTGGAGCCCAAGGCCGGTCCCAGCCAGGTGGCCCTGGTGTTCGGCCGCGAGGACCACGGGCTACACAGCAGCGAATTGAACCTGGCCGGAAAGCTGCTGCGCATTCCCACCAGCGAGGCCTACGGCTCGCTCAACCTCTCCCATGCCGTGGCCATCTGCCTGGCTGAGCAACAACGGCTGGCGCTTGCCCCGCTGGAATCAGCTAGCGAAGACTCCAGCACCCTGCCTGCCCATGCGGCTTTGGAGGCTGCCCTGCAGGACGCCGAACAGCTGCTGCTGGAGGTGGGTTTTCTCTATCCCCATACCGCCGCCGCTCGGATGGCCAAACTCCGCCAACTGTTGCTTCGCGCCGAACCCAACGAGGCTGAGGTGGCTCTGATGCGAGGGATGGTGCGTCAGTTGCGCTGGGCAAGCCGCCATGGCGCCACCGGCGAGCCTCGGTAGTTTGAGATCCGTCCGAAGCGGCCCGTGGCGCAGCGCTCTCAATCCAAAGCCAAGGGCTGGCAACAGCCGGTGCTGCTGCTGCTGCGATTGCTGATTGTTGGTGCTGCCCTCGGCGTCATCACCGGCACAGCCCTCAAGTGGTTGGCCCCGCAGCTCAACACCGACGTACCGCTGCCGCCTCCAGTTGACACACCACCCAAGCCGTCAGCATCGCTGGGGTCGTTCAACCCCAAGCGGGAAAACCAAGCCCTCAGCCGCCGGCTGGCAGAGATTGCAGCCACCCAAAAAGATTTGAAGGTGGGCGCCTTTGTGTTGGTGCTCGATGACGGCACCTTCGCCCAGCTCCACCCCGACCGCCCCCTGTCAGCGGCGAGCTCGATCAAAACGCCGATCCTGCTGGTGGCCTTTGAGGCTCTTGATCAGGCCAAGCTCAGCCTCAATGAAGCCCTCAAGCTCAACAAGACCGTGGTGGGAGGCGGCGCCGGCTGGATGGGCAGCCAACCCCTTGGCAGCCAATTCAGCGTGTTTGAAGTGGCCACCGAGATGATTCGCGTCAGCGACAACACGGCCACCAACCTGCTGATCCAACGGCTTGGTGGCAAAGACAGCCTCAACAGCCGTTTCCTGGAGTTGGGACTCGAGGGCACCGTGATCAACAACTGGCTGCCCGACCTGGAGGGCACCAACACGACCACACCCCGGGATCAGGCGCGCGCCATTGCCTTGGTGGAAACCGGCCAGACCCTCTCAGCCCGCAGCCGCGACCTGTTTCGCCAAACCCTGGGCACCTCACGCACCGACACCTTGATCCCGCGGGGCTGGCTGCGGGGCATCGGTGGCGGCGCCGGGGAGGTCAATGCAGCCCTTCTCCAAAAAGGCGTTCGTGCCTACAACAAGACAGGAGATATCGGCATCGCCTACGTGGATTCCGCCCTGGTGGAACTACCCGATGGTCGCCGCGTTGTGGCCTCCTACATGGTGGAAGGCCCGTTTAACGACCCCCGCAGCACCAACATGATTCGTGCTTTGGCTGCTGCTTCTGCTGCTGCTTTGAAGTGATGCGCCGCCTTCTTTTGCCGTTCGTGCTGGGCGGTGCCGTGCTGCTCAGCCCGATCGCCAGTCGCTCCAGCGCGCCCGAGCCCACCCTGCGTGAAGGCCTGGTGCTGCCGTTGCCCGGCCAGCTCAACCGCGAGCTGATGGTCAATGACAACAACCCTGAGGTGGTCAGCGACTCCGGAATCCTGCTGTCGACCTTTGCTGCTCAAGGCAAAGCCCATCCCGAGGCGCACCTGGATGTGCCGCTGAGCGGCAGCTTTGAGCTCTTCAGCCATCACGTGTTTGCCGGCAAAGGGCAAGCTCCCAACAGCACCCTGTGGCTGGCGGTGGTGGTGGGTAACCGCTCAAGCCAACCGGTGACGGTGTCCATTCCCAGCGCCGCCACCCATCTCTCCCAGCCCGATGCACCCTTTTTGCCGCTGCCGCCGCGGATGGTGCATGACGGCACCAGCGTCTACTCAGGGCCTGGCGGGCGCGCCGCCGGTGATCTCTTGGCCCGCGCGCCGCGCTCAAAAAGCCTGCCGGAGCGCATCGAGCTAGCCCCTGGGCAAATCGATGTGTTGACCAGCCTTCCCATCCCTGTGGCGGGACTGGATCCCCTGCTCAATGGCCGCAACCTGCAAGCACGCTTCAACAGCAGTGGGCCGATTTCACTCGCCACCCTGGCCCTGATCAGTGAGCAACGCCCCAGCGAGCAGCAATGGCTTGACTTGCTGCAGAACGGCGACCTGAGCAGCAAGGAGCATTCCCCCAGCCCCAAAGGGGCACCGGGCCCCATGATCTATTCCCGGGTCAGCGGCGTGCAGCAAGGAACGCGCTGGAGCGGCGTGCTGACCTCTCCAGGCCGGACCCATCTGGAGGTGAGCACCCAACCCATCTCATGGCCGATCGCCAGCCTGCAGCGCGGCACCTTGGGCACTGGGCAGGTGCAATCGGCTCAACTCACCGACTTCTACCCCGGCACAGCTTGGGAAGCCCACGGCAACTACGGCGTCGCCTATGACCTCAGCTTGCCCCTGCGCAACCCCAGCAGCAGCCCGCAAACCCTCGATCTCCGCCTGGAATCGCCGCTGAAAAGCAACCGCACAACCGCTGGACTGCGCTTCATCAAGCCAGCCCAAGGGCCGATCTTCTGGCGAGGCAACGTGGCTGTGAAGGGCACCGATGCCGGCCGGGGCCGCCACACCGTTCATCTGGTGCTGCGTAAAGGCGATCCAGGGCAGTCGCTGGGCCGGGTGAGCCTGGCGCCAGGGCAGCAAAAAACGGTTCGCGTTCAGCTGATCGTGCCGGCCGACATCACCCCGGTTCAGGTGCTCACCGTGGCGCCTGTGAAACAATCCGACTCCTGACCGAGATCCTTGATCTGCCCGTGAGCCAAGCCTTCCAAAGCCGGGTGTTTCCCTTCACCGCCATCGTTGGGCAGGCGGAGATGAAGCTGGCTCTGCTGTTGAACGTGATCGATCCGCGCATTGGCGGCGTGATGATCATGGGAGACCGGGGCACCGGCAAATCCACCACGATTCGGGCGCTGGCCGATCTCCTGCCCGACATCCCTGTGGTGGCAGGCGATCCCTACAACAGCTCCCCCAGCGATCCAGACCTGCAGAGCAGCGAGGTGCGCGAACGGGTGCAGCGCGGCGAAAGCCTCAGCGAGGGCCGCTGTCAGGTGCCGATGGTGGACCTGCCCCTGGGCGCCACCGAAGACCGCCTCTGCGGCACGATCGACATTGAAAAAGCCCTCAGCGAAGGGGTTCGGGCCTTTGAACCGGGCTTGCTGGCCAAGGCCAACCGCGGCCTGCTCTACGTCGATGAGGTGAACCTGCTCGACGACCATCTGGTCGATGTGCTGCTCGATTCAGCCGCCTCCGGCTGGAACACGGTGGAGCGCGAAGGTGTCAGCGTGCGCCACCCCGCCCGCTTTGTCTTGATTGGTTCCGGCAACCCGGAAGAAGGCGAACTGCGTCCGCAGCTGCTCGATCGCTTCGGCATGAGCGTGGAGGTGCGCACTGTGCGTGATCCCGAGCAACGGGTGCAGGTGGTGGATCAGCGCGGTCAGTTCGACACCGACCCCGTCAGCTTCCTGACGCAGTTCCAAGGGCAGCAGCAGGGTCTACAAGAAAAGGTGGTGGCCGCCCAAGAACGCCTTGGCAGCGTGCAAATGGACCCGGATCTGCGCCTGAAGATCTCCGAGGTGTGCGGTCAGCTGGAAGTGGATGGCCTGCGCGGTGACATCGTCACCAACCGGGCCGCCCGTGCCCTGGCCGCCTTTGAAGGCCGCGCGGAGGTGAACGACGATGACGTTGCCCGTGTGGTGGCCTGCTGCTTGCGCCACCGGCTGCGCAAAGACCCCCTCGAGCAGGTGGACTCCGGCGATCGGGTGGTCAAGGTGTTCTGCCAGGTGTTCGGGCTCAACCCTGACGACCGCGAGGCCTTCCAACTGGCTCTGGCGGCCTAAATGCGCATCCTGGGCCTAGACCCTGGTCTGGCCCGCGTGGGGTATGGGGTCTTGGAGGTTGATGAGCAGCGGCGCAATCAACCAGAGATGGTCGACTGCGGAATCATCAGCACCGATGCCGGCCGCAGCGAAGGCGATCGGATGGTGGAGATTGCTCGCGACCTGCGGCAGCTGTTGCGGCTGCACCGTCCGCAGCTGGCCGCCGTTGAAAAGTTTTTCTTCTACCGCTCCAGCAACACCATCGCGGTGGTGCAGGCCCGCGGGGTGCTGATCATGACCCTGGCCCGGTTCCAAATCCCCACGGTGGAATACCCGCCGATGCAAATCAAATTGGCCTTGGCCGGCTCGGGCCATGCCGATAAAGGGGAGGTGCAAGACGCGGTGATGCGGGAGCTACGGCTCAATGAGCGCCCCAAGCCCGACGATGCCGCCGATGCCCTGGCTGTGGGGCTGACCGCCTGGTTCCAACGATGAACAAACCTGAGGCCAGGCGGCACTGGCGTCAGCAACGCCGCCTGGCCATGGCCGCCTTGGGGCCAACCCTCGTAGAGCAGGTGCGCGCCTGCCTGGGGGAGCTGCAACGCCCCGGGCATCTCGGCCTGTTTTGGCCGCTGGGGAGCGAGCCTGATCTGCTCAAGCCAACCCCAACCTGGGAGGGCGGCTTGGCCTTGCCGCGCTGTGAGCCAAGCGGCTTGGTGTATGCCCACTGGCGCGTTGATGACGTTCTGGCCGCCGATGACTGCGGCATTCCAGCCCCCCAAGGGCCGCCACTGGCCGCCGAGGCCATCGGCTTGCTGCTGATTCCAGCGCTGGCGATGGGCCCAGCAGGCCAGCGGTTGGGCAGTGGGGGCGGCTGGTATGACCGCCTGCGGGCGCAATCAGCCTGGCGCCAGGTGCCCACCCTGGCCGTGCTGCCAGAGCGCTGCTGCGGGGTTGACTTTGCTTGTGAAGCCTGGGATGTGCCGCTGCAGGGATGGATCAGCGAAGCGGGATTGCACTGGTGCAATGGTGCGCAGTGTTAAGCAAGGTTTTCCCAGCCGCTGCCAACGGGTTTTCTTTGACAAGATGATTCGGTCGCTCCCCAAATCGGTGTCCACCACTCCTTCCGCCCGCACCCAGCAAGCCAAGACCCTGCAGCGCGGCGAGCGTCCCCAGCAAGCGCTTGAGCTGATGATCGGCTCCCTGGTGGGCATGGTGCAGGCCGGACGCACCGACCAAGCCAGCAGCCGCTGAGGCACTGGCATCACTGCCTTTTAGGTTTTACGTTCGGCCCAACGACACAGGGCCATGCTTCGAACTCTCACCCTCACGGGCCTGGCCGCACTGGCTCTGCTGACGCCTGGTCGTGGCTTGGCACACGCTGTACAGACCGATGTCAGCAGCCTGCTGCCCAGCGGCTTAATCAACCTGCGCACCAGTTTTTCCAGTGGTGAGCCGCTAGCGAACGCTCCTGTGCGGCTGGAATCCCATGACGGCAACCGCAGCATTGCCCTGGGCG
>JAAXIH010000185.1:0-4395 GCA_012270465.1 Synechococcus sp. | reverse complement strand
TGATGGGCTGGCTTCGCAACGGCGGCCTGCTGGGCGCCACACTGGCCTTGACCGGAATCAGCCTTCGCCATGGCCAGCGGCAGCGCCGCCCTTGACACGATCGTTGCCAAGTTGAAGGGCAGCAGCGATCCCAAACGCCGTTACGAGTACGTGCTTTGGCTTGCCAAAAAACTGCCTGCACCACCAGCTGACCTGAGCAGCGACAGCAACCGGGTGCGGGGCTGCGTGTCCCAGGTGTTTGTGCAGCCCGTTGTGGATGGTGAGGTCTTGCACTGGCAAGGGGATTCCGATGCGCAAATCACCAAAGGCTTGCTGGCCCTACTGATCCAAGGCCTCGATGGCCTCACCCCGCAGCAGGTGATGGCGGTGGATCCTGGCTTTATCGCTGAAACAGGACTGGCGGCCAGCCTGACCCCCTCAAGGGCCAACGGCTTTCTGAACATCCTGCGGCACATGCAAGCGCAAGCCGCTGCACTGGCCGGTGAAGGCTGATTTCTAGGATCAGCGTTTAGTCCTTCGGCCTGATGCCCATCGGAATTGGTCTGCTTGGCCTTGGCACCGTTGGGGCCGGCGTGGCTGAGATCCTGCTCTCACCCCAAGGGCGGCACCCCCTGGTGGCTGATTTGGAGCTGCGGCAGGTGGCGGTGCGCGATCTCAATCGCCCGCGCCCGATCCCGCTGAGCAACAGCCTGCTCACCACCGATCCCGCCGCCGTGGTGGCCAATCCGGATGTGGATTTGGTGGTGGAAGTGATGGGTGGCCTAGAGCCAGCCCGCAGCTTGATCCTGGCGGCCATCGATGCCGGCAAAGCCGTGGTGACCGCCAACAAGGCCGTGATTGCTCGCCACGGCGCTGAAATCGCCGCCGCCGCTGCTGAAAAGGGGGTCTACGTGCTGATGGAAGCGGCCGTTGGTGGCGGCATTCCGATCTTGGAGCCGCTCAAACAATCCCTGGGCGGCAACCGCATTGAGCGGGTCAGCGGAATCATCAACGGCACCACCAACTACATCCTCACCCGCATGGCGGAGGAGGGCGCCAGCTACGGCGACGTGTTGGCCGATGCGCAAGCCCTGGGCTACGCCGAAGCCGACCCTGCCGCCGATGTGGAAGGCGGTGATGCGGCCGACAAGATCGCCATCCTCACCGGATTGGCCTTCGGCGGCCTGGTGAACCGCGAAGCCATCCCCACCGAAGGGATCAACACCCTGCAAACGCGCGATATCGACTACGCCAAAGAGCTGGGCTTTGTGGTCAAGCTGCTGGCGATCGCTGAACGCCATGGCAGTGACCCCGATGGCAGCGAAGTGGTGGATGTGCGGGTCCATCCCACCTTGGTTCCCAAGGACCACCCCCTGGCTGGGGTCAATGGAGTTAACAACGCGATCGTGGTGGAAGGCGAACCGGTCGGGCGGGTGATGTTCTACGGGCCTGGCGCTGGCGCTGGCCCCACCGCCAGTGCTGTGGTCGCCGACATCTTGAACATCGCCGCGATTCGCCAGGTGGGTGCTGGTGGCCCGCAGGACTCCCTCGATCCCCTGCTGGCAGCCAGCAGCTGGCGCACTTGCCGCCTGGTGGATCAAGGCAGCACCTGCCACCGCAACTACGTGCGCTTCCAAGCCGCCGATCGCCCTGGCGTGATCGGCCACATCGGCAGCTGCTTTGGTTCAGCCGGCGTCAGCCTGCAATCGATCGTTCAATTTGAAACCGAGAGCAGCGGGGCTGAAATTGTTGTGGTCACCCACGCCGTGGAAGAACGCCTGTTCCAGCAAGCGTTGAGCGCCATTTTGCAGCGGCCAGAAGTGGAGGAGGTGCGCTGCTGCCTGCGCACCCTCTAAACAAAAGAAAACCTAAAGCTCTAGGTTGTTGCTGTGGTCGTTCGCTGATCCATCGGGCTGCCGGTTCACCCTGAACTTGCTCTGCCTGCAGCGTGCGGAACCATGCAATCAATCGCGTCAGGTTCATGCGCGTGCATCAGGGGGACTGCATCCGTCTCCTCAGCGACAAAGACGTCTATCAGGTGATCGCCATCGACGATCACCACGACCGTTGCTGGGTGCGCCGTTGGCCCTTGCAACGGCATGGCTCTCCGGTCTTTGAGGTGTCCCTGAGCAGCGTCGAAAGCCCTGGACAACCCCTGCCGGCCGCATAAGTTCTTGCTGCTGGCAAGAGCGAATTTGAAGCATCGGGGCAAGCGAGCAGCAGGGCTTTTGTTGGCCGGCCTGATGCTGCTGGCGGGTTGCCGGCCGCCAGCATCCACCAGCCAAGCCCCGCTGGTGATTGCGGCCTATGGCTCCATCGACAGCGTCGATCCAGCCCAGGCCACCACGGTGATCGCGCTGCAGCTGATCAGCGCCCTGGGCGATCCGCTCTATGCCATTGATGAGCAGGGCACGATCCAGCCCAAATTGGCTCGTGAGCTGCCCAAACTCAGCGACGACGGACTCACCGCAACCATCCCCCTGAGGCAAGGGGTGCTCTTCCACGACGGCACCCCCTTCGACGCTGAGGCGATGGCCTTCAGCCTGCGGCGCTTTCTGGCGATCGGGAAACTCAGCTATGTGGTGGGCGATCGCATCAGCGCGGTCCGCGTCACCGGGCCCTACGAGCTGGAGCTGGAGTTGCGCCGGCCCTTCAGCCCCCTGGCCAAGCTGCTGAGCTTTGCCAGCCTCACGCCGATCTCGCCAACGGCCTACGCCAACTACGAAGCCGGTTTTCGCCCCAACGCCTTTGTGGGCACCGGGCCCTACCAACTGCGCTTGCAAAGCCCGCAATTGCAACGGCTCGAACCCTTTGCGCAGTACTGGGGAGAACCCGCGCGCAACAACGGCATCGCCCTGGTGGGCATGAGCACCTCCACCAGCCTCTACGGGGCCATCGGCAGCGGCAACGTTGATGTGTTGCTCTCCACCAGCCTGGAGCCCGAGCAGCAGAGCGCGCTGCATCAACAGGCCAACCAGGGCAAGTTGCGCGAGGGAGCCGGTCCAGCCCTGGGCATCGGCTACATCACGCTGCTCACCGATCGCCCACCACTGGACAACCAACAGTTGCGGCGGGCCTTGGCCTTCAGCCTCGACCGCGAGCTGCTCACCAAGCGGGTGACCGACAAACTGCGGCCACCGTTGCGGGGCTTGGTGCCACCGAAATTGCCAGGGGCCCTGGCGGCCTGGCCCAAAGCCGATGCCGGCCGCGCTCGCGCACTGCTGCAGCAAGAGGGCTACTGCTCTGGCCAGGTGCTGCCGCTGCAGCTCACCTACCGCTCCAACGTGCCCACCGACCGCTTGCTGGCGCTCAGCTGGCAGGAGTGGTTGCGCAGCCGGCTAGGAGACTGCGTGCGGCTTGAGCTCACCGGGATGGAATCCACCACCGCCTACCGGCAACTGGGGGATGGAGCCTTCCAAATGATCCTGCTCGATTGGATGGGCGACTATCCCGATGCCGACAACTACCTGACCCCGCTGCTGGGCTGCACACAATCCGAGGGCAACCGCTGCTTAGCGGGCGATAGCGCCTTGGGCGGCAGCTTCTGGACAGCTCCGGGGCTCGAAGAGAAGCTGCGCCAAAGCAATGAACGCCGCGGCCAAGCCCGCCTGGACTTGCTCGATGCCGTGCAACGGGAAGCGGCCAATGGAGTCCCCTATTTGCCGATGTGGCAAACCAGGCCCAGAGCCTGGGCCCGCAACAGCATCACCGCCCCCCAATTTGATGGCTCCGGGCGTTTGAACTTCGCCAGCCTCAGCCGCCGGGATCTGCCATGAGCAACAGCAGTTCACTGGTTCGCTACCTGGGCAGTCGCCTGCTGCTGGCTCCCGTGATGTTGTGGCTAATCGCCTCGCTGGTGTTTTTGCTGCTGCGCGTGGCCCCAGGAGATCCGGTCGACGCGCTGCTAGGCAACCGGGCCAGCGCAGCGGCCCGTGAACAGCTGCGGGCCCAACTGGGGCTCGATCAATCCCTGTGGGATCAATACCGCGAGTTTTTAGGGGCCTTGCTGCAGGGGGATCTGGGCACCTCGCTGCGGAATTCCACGCCCGTGGGAGAGATCGTGCGCGATGCCCTGCCTGCCAGCCTTGAGCTCGGCATCACGGCCTTGCTGGTGGCCCTGGTGCTGGGCTTGGCCGTGGGCTTCAGCGGTGTGGCGCGACCGGAAGGAAAACTCGATCTCAGCGGCCGGCTCTATGGCATCGGCACCTATGCCTTGCCGGTGTTTTGGGCCGCCATGGTGATGCAACTGATCTTTGCCGTGGGTCTGGGCTGGTTTCCCGTTGGTGGCCGGTTTCCGCCCACCGCCTTGCCGCCGCAAGGCACCGGCTTCTATCTGCTCGATGGCATCCTGCAGGCCAACCCCGAGGTGATTTGGGGCACGTTGCAGCACCTGGCTTTGCCAGCCATCACCTTGGG
>JAAXIH010000209.1 GCA_012270465.1 Synechococcus sp. | reverse complement strand
TTCCATTTGATTTGCGCCATCCCGTGGCTTCGGAGCGGCTCGTTTCTGTATGTCCTTTAGTCTATGGATGACGGTTTGGACCCGAAATTCTTGGCGCCCCCATCTCGCCTGTTTTTCGTTTGAGGGCGTTGCGACATCTCAGGGCTGTTGATGCTCAATCCTCTGGCCAATGCCTTGCTGAATTTGATCAAGTGTTTGAGGACAATCCTGATGCACTGCAATTGGTGCATGAATATGATGAGCCACCAGAAATCGACTTTTTGCTCAATGAATTCTTCAATACCGATTTCAGCCGCTGTTATTTGGCGTTGCGCTCGTTAATCCGTTGCGATGCTGATGCTCTCTGGCCTTTGATTCAGGAGGTTTGGCAGGAGAAGGGATGGAATGACTATGGGGCCCACTATTTCATTCTGCATTTATTTGGTTTGCGTTCCGACTGGTCAACCACAGCCTTGGCAACGATTGAAACTCTTTTGCGAGAAGCGATTGATAATCAGCGACCGCAATTTCGAAAGTCCAGGCCAGTAGCAATTTTATCTTTCTCTCTTCTTTTCCCCGGTCAGTTTCTTGATCATTGCCAGTCTTGGATGTCCTCTGAAGCGATGCCCGTATGCGAGTGCCGTTTTGTCTGTTGTTTGGCTTTGGAGATAATTTGTCGTGAGCTACTGCCAGCTCAGCGTTCTCGCTGGTTTGAGGCATTTTCCGATCAAGTTGAGTCGGAACCTTTGGTGCAACTTCGCCAGCAACAATTCCTCCAGAGTCAATCGGCTTAAGCCTTCGCTCCTGTAGGCTGCAAAATCATCTTTATAAGGAAATGAGCCCTGATCAACCGGCTTCTCTTGAGAGGCTTTTTGAAGATTTGGCTCATCCCAATCCCAATATTCAGCAGGATGCCTACTGGGCAATGGCTGAGCATTATCCAGATCAAGCAATTCCTCGGCTTCTGGATCTCATCCATGACACCGATCCCGGTGTTTATCGCACAGCTGTTAAGGCGCTGGGTGTGTTCGGCGCCCGTTCATTTGAGCCTTTGCTCAAGTTGTTTGACCAATCGGAGAACGGAACTGTTCGTGCCTGCTGCGTGAAGGCGCTGGTGCAGATTGCCGTTAATTTCCCGCAAGAAGCGTTCCCCGCTGAAGCACTCGATGCTTTGACACGAGCTCTGGATGATCCTTCCCCAGTGGTGGCTCAATCAGCCTTGATGACCTTGGGCTATGTGGCCAAAGCCACCGAAGGAGGCGAACGGGTGATTCCTGTTCTGGTCAAGGTCTGCTCTGGTGACAACATCGCCCATGTTCAAGCTGCTGTGATGGCTTTGGCAGAAGTGGATTCACCTGAGGCGGAATCCTGTCTCCGTGGTCTCGCTGATTCCGATACCACTGACCCCCTGGTTCAGGAGATTGTTCAGGCCAGCTTGGAGCGTTTAGCCAATTTGCAAGCGTCCAATCGTTGATTGATTGCTGATCGATTGGCATGAAAAAGCCCCCCAGGATGTCCTGGGGGGCAACTTGATCATTTGATCTTGTGCCGATCAGAAGTGAACGCCGAAAGGACGGAACGGTTCGAACTCCTTGGCTTTGGGTGGGTTGTGGCCTGTGTACTTCTGTTGGGGCAGTTTGGGTGCCACCTTGTAGACCTTGGCATAGCTAAAGCTGGTTGCCGTCGCTGTTGCAGGCCGCCTTGCGGCTTGAGCCAATGGATTGGTCGTGCGGCTATTGCGGCCGTTGACGTTGTCACTGATGGCCACTTTGGTGCCATTCAGTTCGCGCATCAGCTTGAACGACAGGGTGTACATCCCTGCGTAGGAATCGCTGGTGCGGTTGTAAGGAACTGAATCAGAACCGAACACTTCGGTGTATTCAGCTGAATCGGTCAGGCTGTCAACCAAAGCATCAAAACCTGATTCCGCTTGCAGCTGAATGCTGGCAGCAATCTCATCTTGGTTGAGAGGTGCCCGGCCGAGCAGATGTTTGAAGTTCAGTTCGATGCCACGCTGAGGACCAACAGCATGGAAATAGTTGTCTTTGTAGAAATCAGACTTGGCCAGGCCATTGACGAAATCGCGTACGGTGATTTCACCATTCAGCAGGCGTGCTTCCAGGGAGGTGCAGCGCTGATTGTCTGTGGGAGGCAGCTTGCAAAAGACTTGCCGGTAGGCAGCATTAATCACCTGCGCCAGTGCTTCAGCCCCATCGGGTTGAAATTCTCTTGAAGTCACGGCGAAGGGGCATTCGGCATGCAGGCGAGGGCCAATGCCAATACCCATGTTCACGCAGTGATCACGTTTGTAGTCCGCGATTGCACCTGCGGTGGTGCGGCTCACTGTGTTTTTGCCGGCCTTGCTATTGGTCGCATAGGCAGGAGATTTAGCCCGTGTTGCAGCCGTTAGGCCTTGGGGGCTTGTTTGGGTGCCAAGCATGTTGAGTGGGAGGTGGGTGGAGTGAGCGGATGGTTACTGATATCCATGATCAGCAACGTGCTGTCGAGACGGTTGTTTCCTCAGGCGGTGGCATGCCAATGTCACCACATTGCAATCTAAAAAGATTGTCTAAGGGCCACACTTACTCGTTATCAAAATTCAATTCGACTCTTCGGTTTTGAGAAAAGTGCCAGCAACTTTTGTTTGGCTGCGTTCCCTCTCGCTATCAATGATTGGAATGGATTTTGATAAAAAAAAGGGGGTTGGCAATGCCCATCCCCCTGTGGTTTGAAGGAAACAATCCGTTTCTTCTCTGG
>JAAXIH010000010.1 GCA_012270465.1 Synechococcus sp. | reverse complement strand
CCGAGCCAATTCATCGCTGCTTCGAGCACTGCGGCTGAGGGCTCACTGCCGTACAAAGCCATCCAGTGGTTTTGAACCGCCGCAATGGCTCCGTTGAGTTGCTGGTCATCCATCACCTCAAACCGTTCACCACTGGCTTGCGCTTCGCTGGCAACCGGCTCTTTGAGACTGCGTTTCAGTTGGGTGGTCCGCTTGGAAACAAACCCCGGCAAGTTGATCCCTGTGCTGCGTTCCTCTGGTTCTGGCTCGCTGGGTTCATCGCTGCTGGAGACCAACACGATGGCCCCCTGAAGGTGATCCTCTGGCTGGGTCTCTTCTTCTTCATCAATGCCATGTTCGGCTGGCAAATCTTGGAGCAGGTCATCCAACAAACGCTGAATGGCCGCACCGCGACTGCGGAGCGACCATTGCTTGCGCAACGCGTCGAGGCGTTCAATCGTGTCCTCGCGCAATTCCAGGCTGACCCTGCGGCCCTTGTCGTTTACCGGTTCAGCCAATGGCGCATCAACTGATAAGGGCGAGTTGGATCAAGCATCGCTGGGGCTGGGTTGGGCCAGCCGCCATAGGGGAGCAGACGTGGAGCTGTCTTTTGCAGAACGGCTCCTGCGCCCAAGCGCTGCTGTTGCGTGATCGGCGGTGGCGGTGCCACCGGCATCAGCGCAGGCTGACCTGGCTGCTGAGCCACTTGCATCATGGTCTGCTTTTGACGCAAGGCCAGTAACTGTTGTTCCGGCACAACACTGAGCAGATGGCCCGGTGTGGCATCGGCCGGATACACCATGCTGATGCGCAGATTGCGGGGCTGACCTTCGCGCAGTTGCAGGGACTTGAGCTCAAGGCTCTGCCCTGAGCGCATACCCACATGCAACTCTTCGACTTCTTGGCCGTCGGTGATGGCAATCGTGCCGCGGAAAGCTGTGAATTGCCGTCCCGCGATGCTGGGGTGGCTCAGCATCAAGCGGTGATTGCCGCTGCCGATCAGGTTGAGGTCGACGTCGTAGCGAACGCCGTAGGTACCCACATTGTCGATCGAGGAATCCCGCATGCGTGTGGCTAAGCGGTTCACCTGGTTATCGCCGGTGCCGAAGTGGTGACGCGATGTGGTGGTGAAGGGCACATGCAGTGGGCTGGTTCTGAGGTCGTGGCTGATGGCAGCGCTGTAGGCATCACCAATGGCAACGCCGCCGACCCTTGAGAACACTTCGCCGCTATTGATCTTGGCGACTTTGTCGAGGTAGATGCGACCACCGGCCAGCTGTTGGCCGTCCAACACAGCAAACAAATCAGCATCGGTTTTCGGGTCTTCTGCCGCTACGACGGCCATCTGGAATGGCCCTGAGCTAGTGCCTTTGAGCAGCGCGTTGGCAATGCCCCGGGCCGGCAGATTGGTGCTGAACAGGATGATCCGGCTTTTGGCTGGGATGGTGACCCGCTCAGGCAGCTTGCGATCCAGCTTGCCGCGCAGCATCTGCACCGATGTGGCGTCGCCAGGACCCGCATTCCAAGGCCGATAGCCCTGCACCTTGACGCCCATCAGGCCATTGATCTTGTAGGGCGCTTCAAAGCTGTTTTTGACCGAGCCTTGGCTCATCTCCAAGGTGACCGGGGCATCCCCGTTGTTGATCGCGATGGTGGCGATGGTCAGCGTGCCCCGTTGGCGTGCCCCGCCCAAACGACTGGCATCGGAGGGGTAGTACTTGTGGTGGGCGTGGATGCCGAAATCGCCGTTGAAGGTGTAGGTGGCATGCCGCAGCATCTGCCCGTTTTCAGCCCGGGCTTGCCCTTCGGTTGTGGAGACGAGGATGCCTGGACCGGTGACCTGTTCCGGTTGGTTCGAATGCAACACCGGAACGGTGTTGAACTGCCCGCGCAGGGGCATGGCTTGCTGACCTGCCATCAACGCCACATCGGCCCACGCCGCTGGGGCGACACCCAGAACAGCCAAAGCAGCAGCAAAAGCGACAGGACGCATGGGACGCATGGGGCTTACTGCTCTCACAGTGCGTCTCAGTTGCGACCAGGATGGGCTCTCGACAGATTTTCTTCTGGTCAGCGAGTAATCAATGCCAGTGACGGCCTTGTGTTGTGGGTGCAGCACAGCAACAAGGCAAAGGCGACAACAGCGACTCTGCCTTCGCTAAAACGGGCGAGTCGGCACGAGTTTCCCATGTTTCCGCTTCCTGGTTGCTGCTGGTCTGAACCTGGTGACAGCTCCCATGCCAAGTACCAACAGCGCAAGCTCCACATGCTCAAAGGTTGGCGTGATGCTGTGGAACGCCAACTGGCGGCTGCCAATGCTGCGATTGCAACGCTGGAGCAACAGATTGAGCGCGATTCCGCCAGCTAACCGCTGACCTGATCGAGCAACGCATCACCACCGGCGCTGGTCAGCCAGTTCATGTCGGACTCATCAGTGGCGAGCATGTAGCCGGCAAAGCCGAGGGCATTCACGCTGAAACCGGCGTGGCTTTCTTTTTTGCGGCGCACCATCACCATCCACTTCTTGCAGAGCAGCAGGTTGTAGGGATGCTGCGGGTGGTGGTCACTGGTGGCTGATCCGATCTCGAGTGCCGTCGCCAGCTCTCGATAACAAGCCTGCAGCTCTTCTGCGCTGCTGCCCTTGAGCGCACGGGTGGCCACGGACTTTTGCCAGGTTTGAGTCGGTGTTTGGCCTTCGGCAAGGGCCTCAAACTCCTCATCCAGCGGACACGGCGGCTGATCTGCTGCTCTGGGCAGCAACTGCAG
>JAAXIH010000053.1 GCA_012270465.1 Synechococcus sp. | reverse complement strand
GCCCGCCAGAGCGCAGCAGCCACCGTGGACCCGGTGCAGGGGATTGCTTTGGGGATGATTGAGACCCGCGGTTTGGTGCCTGCGATCGAGGCGGCTGATGCCATGACCAAGGCCGCTGAAGTGACCTTGATTGCTCGGGAGTTTGTTGGTGGCGGTTACGTCACCGTGATGGTGCGTGGTGAGACCGGTGCTGTGAACGCCGCTGTGCGTGCTGGCGCCGATGCCTGCGAACGCGTGGGTGATGGCCTGGTGGCAGCCCACATCATTGCCCGCCCCCACGTGGAGGTTGAGCCCGCCCTGACCGCCAGCGGACAGCGCCGTAGCTGATCACGATGGCGCGCCAGCTCCACCACCGTGTTCTGGCGGCTTTGGGTCAGGCGTTAAGCCTGGAACTCACGGCTGTTCAGCAGTATCTGACCCATGCCGCTTTGCTGGAGGCCTGGGGGGATCCGCTCACGGCTGATCGTTTTCGCAAAGAAACGGTGGAGGAGATGCGCCACAGCGAGCGCATCATTCAGCGGATGGTGAGCTTGGGTTTGGCTCCGGCCGCTTCCCAGCTCCAGCCGGTAGCAACGGCTACCGATTTGCGGGGTCTGCTGGAAGTAAACACCCTGCTCGAAGATCAACTGGTGCGTCATTACGCCGAAGCCCATCGCTTCTGCCAGTTGGTTGGTGACGCTGAGCAGGCCGCTTTCTTCTCTGAACTGCTCGCCGAGGAAACGGCACACGCCCAAGATCTTGCTCAATGGTTGCGGGAGCTAAACGGCCCCGGCGTTAACTCGATAAATTCTCCTGACTTGCGACCCCCAACCCGCGCCGCTTGAACGCCCATCTCCCACTGTCCATCCAGCTCTCTTGGCTGATTCCGTTGTACGGATTCAGTGGGGTGCTCCTGTCGCTGCCCTGGGCCACCGGTTGGGTGAAGCGCAATGGCCCGCGACCTGCGGCCTACTTGAACCTGTTGATGACCGTGCTGGGCGTTGCCCACGGCAGCCTGATCCTGGCTTGGGTTCAACAGAACGGTGGGGTGGTGATCGAGTGGCCTTGGTTTGAAACCTCTGGGCTTGATCTGCGCATTGGCTTTGACCTGAGCCTCACCAACCTGGCGGCCCTGGAGTTCGTCACGATCATGAGCCTGCTGGGGCAGGTGTTTGCCCTGGGATATCTCGATAAGGAGTGGTCGTTGGCCCGCTTCTACGCCCTGCTCGGTTTCTTTGAAGGGGCCATGGCTGGCGTGGTGCTGAGCAGCAATTTGTTCTTGAGCTACTTCGTGCTCGAGATGCTCACCCTCTCCACCTATTTATTAGTGGGCTTTTGGTACGCCCAGCCCCTGGTGGTGACCGCAGCCCGGGATGCGTTCCTCACCAAGCGCGTGGGTGATGTGCTGCTGTTGATGAGTGTGGTGGCCCTGGCCGCCTGGGCTGGATCCCTCGATTTCGAAGACCTTTATGCCTGGGCCGCCCAGGTGAAAGCCGATGGCTCCATCAGCCCCCTGTTGGGCACCTTGATCGGCTTGGGTTTGATTGCGGGTCCGATGGGCAAATGCGCCCAGTTCCCCATGCACCTCTGGCTCGATGAGGCCATGGAGGGCCCCAACCCCGCTTCGATCTTGCGGAATTCAGCGGTGGTCACCTGTGGTGCCCTGGTGCTCTTGAAGGTGATGCCGCTGTTGCAGCTCTCGCCCGTGGCCATCGATGTTTTGCTGATCATTGGCACCATCAGCGCCATTGGTGGCGCGCTGGTGGCGATTGCCCAAGTCGATATCAAGCGGGCGTTCTCCTATGGCACCACCTCCTATCTGGGGCTGGTGTTCGTGGCCATCGCAGTGCAGCAGCCGATCGTTGCGGTGCTGCTGCTGTTTGCCCATGGCTTGGCCAAGGCGCTGATCTTCATGAGTGTGGGCAGCGTGATTGCCACCACCAATTGCCAAGACATCACCGAGCTCGGAGGCCTCGGCCCTCGCATGCCAGCCACCACCGGCAGCTACTTGATTGCGGGAGCTGGCCTCACCGGCGTGCTGCCCCTGGGCTGCTTTTGGTGTTTTGGTCTGTTGGTTGATGGGCTTTGGGCCAATTACCCCTGGCTGGTGCCCGTTGTGCTGCTCACCAATGCCCTCACGGCGTTCAACCTGGTGCGGGTGTTCCGCCAGGTGTTCCTCGATAAGCCCCATCCCAAAACCAAGCGCACACCTGAGGTCAATTGGCTGATGGCCTTGCCGATGGTGAGCCTGGCGGTGGTGGTGTTGCTGGTACCGCTGATCTTCCACCGCATCTATCCCATTGCTGGGGTGGAAGTAGTGAGCCTCTTCAGCATGGTGGCGGTGGTGGTGAGCAGCCTGGTTGGTGTGGTGATCGCCTCTGGCATCGCACTCGATAAATTCGGCTCCCGCTCGGTTTTCAAGCCCCTGCGCACCCTCCAGGATTTGCTGGCTTACGACTTCTACACCGAGCGCTTTTACCGCTCCACCGTGGTGGCGTTTGTGGCCTTTTTGGCCCGCATCACCGATGCCTTCGATCGTCTGCTGCTCAACCGCTTCGTGAACCGCGTTGGCACCAGTTCCATGGTCTCGGCTGAAGGCCTGCGCCTTGCTGTGAGCGGGCAGACCCAGTCCTATGTGCTGACGGTGCTGTTGGCGATTGTGCTGCTCCTGTCAGCCCTGGTTTGGTGGAGGGCTGCCTGATGCTCACAGCTCTGTTGTTGATCCCCTTCATCGGGGGCCTTGCTCTCCTGCTGCTGCCCTCCAGCGTGGCTCCGGTGCGCATGCGCAGCGTGGCGATCGTGTTCTTGTCGCTGCAGCTGCTGCTGTCTGTGGCGCTGTTGATTCCGTTTGACCCTTCGGTGGGCACACCTCAGCTGGTGGAGTTCACCCCTTGGGTCAGCCGCATTGGTTTGGATTACCGCCTGGCCGTTGATGGCCTGTCGCTGCCGCTGATCTTGATCAATGCCGCGTTGACCTTGGTCTCCGCGGTTTGTACCCGGGATATTTCCCAGCGTCCGCGTATCTACTTCTCGATGCTGCTGCTGATTAGCGGTGCGGTGAACGGGGCCTTTTTGGCTGACAACCTGCTGCTGTTCGTGATCTTCTACGAGCTGGAGCTGATCCCCCTATGGCTGTTGATTGCGGTCTGGGGCGGGGCCAACCGGGGCTATGCCTCCACGAAGTTTTTGATCTTCACCGCGGTTTCAGGCTTCTTGATCTTGGCGGCCTTCTTTGGCTTGGCCCTGGTTAGCGGCAGCGTCAATTTCAACATCACCCCAGCACTCACAGAAAACTTGCCTGTGGCAACCCAGCTGGTGCTGCTGGTCACGCTGCTGATTGGTTTTGGCATCAAGATTCCGCTGGTGCCTTTCCACGTGTGGCTGCCGGATGCCCATACCCAGGCCTCCACACCGGTCTCGGTGATGTTGGCCGGTGTGTTGCTCAAGCTCGGTACCTATGGCTTGCTCCGCTTTGGCCTTGGCCTGTTCCAAGAGGTTTGGCCCTTGGTGGCCCCCTGGCTGGCGATTTGGGCAGCGATTTCGGTTCTGTATGGATCGCTGGCGGCCATCGCCCAGAGCGACATGAAGCGCATGGTGGCGTTTAGCTCGGTGGGGCATATGGGCTATGTGCTGCTCGCCGCTGCGGCCGCAACCCCCACGGCTCTTTTGGGAGCTGTGTTCCAGATGGTCAGCCACGGTGTGATCTCAGCCCTGCTGTTCCTGTTGGTAGGCACGGTGTACCGGAAAACCGGAACGCGCGATCTCAGCGTGATCCGTGGATTGTTGAATCCTGAGCGCGGTTTACCCCTCACTGGCACCTTGATGATTCTTGGGGTGATGGCCAGTGCCGGTTTGCCGGGGATGGCTGGATTCATCTCTGAATTCCTGGTGTTCCAGGGCAGCATCCAAGCCTTCCCGCTGGCCACCTTGCTGAGCATGGTGGGCTCCGGTCTCACGGCGGTCTACTTCTTGCTGCTGGTCAACCGCGCCTTCTTTGGTCGTTTGGCGGTCACCCCTGTGGAGGATCCAGTGGCCCATGGCCGTTTGGATGTCCAATTGGCCGCTGTGGCTCCGAGGGAAACCATCCCGGCTGTGGCGTTGGCCCTCTCGGTGGTGGGCATTGGTTTGATCCCCTCGGCCCTCTCACGCATCAGTGATTCCGCCACGCAACTGATGGCGCAAATGCCAGGAGGTATGGGCTAATGCCAGTCATCCCAGCCGAGCAGGTCCATGCCGGGCCCTATCCAACCCAGGAGGAGCTCGTTCAGACCCTGCTCGCCGGTCAAACCCTCCTTGATGACACCCCGGACCATGTGATCCAGGTGGTGGATGTGCTCAAAAGCTATGGCGAGGTGCTCGATGCCTACAGCATCAACCTCATCTACCAAGCCGAAGAGCAGTTCCTCAATCCGTTCCCGGTTCTCAAATACCTCGACGGTGATCTCTCACCGGCCAAGTTGTGGCGGCATTTCTGGCACGACCGGATCAACTTTGAATACGCCGAGTACTGCATGAAAGCCATGCTTTGGCATGGCACCGGCGGCTTGGATGAGTATCTCGACTCGCCTGAATTCGCCAGCAATTGCGAGGCGATCATTGCCTGCAAGCGCCGGCGCGATCCCTTGCAAGGGCTGCTTCATCCCCTCTTCCCCCAGTTCCTGCCTGAACTGATTCGCACCGCTGCCACCACCCATGCCTTGGGGCAGTTTTGGCGGATCATGAGCGATTTGTTCATTGATCTCGCTGAAGCCGAAGCCAAGGGTGAAGTGAGCTCCATCGCCGGGGTGGTGGATTTCATCCGCGATCGGCTGGTGGCCGCTGCTGGCAACCCGATCACCTACAAGGTCCGCATTGCCGGCCAAGACTTCTGGGTGTTGCCGCCTGAGGCGGGGCTCACCTTCTTGGTGGATGTGGCTGTTCCCTATGTGGAGGCTGTGTTCTTGCGCGGCACCCCGTTCCTGGGAACCGTGTCGTTCAACGCCCAGGCCAAGCAGATCTCAGCGGATCAATCCAGCTTCAAGTACGGCGCCCTCTATGCCGATCCGCTGCCGAGCATGGGCGCTGGTATCCCCCCCAGCCTCTGCATGCAAGACATGTACCGGCATCTGCCGGAGCGCTTGCACAACTGGTATCACAACTGCACCAGGGGCGAAGGGGATGTGCGCGTGAAGATCTGCCAGAGCTTCCAAAAATCGATGTTCTGCGTCACCAACGCCGCCATCAAAGGCACCTTCCCCCACCCGCTCGACAGCACCGATCCAGCCGAGCAGGAGGCCAATGCGGCCTACGCCAACGCTTGGGCAAGCCGGCTGGTCGTCGCTCGCACCAACGCCCTGGGGTAGGTTCCAGCAATGGACCAACCCTGGACATTGCGCAAGCGCCCGGAGCGTTTAGAGCGCCGCATTGAGTTTGCCGATTACGAGCAGACCCGCGAGTTTCTTGAGCAGCTCAACAGCCTCTCGGAGCAGCAATCGCGCTACCCCGATATCAGCTTTGGCCGCACCTACGTCAATCTGACGATCGCTCCGGAGTCCGGTGAAGAGATCACCGAGGCCGACCATCAGCTGGGCGCTGAGATCGACAGCCTCTTACCGGCGTCTTGAATTCATCTGCAGCAGGTCTTTGACCTGTTGCACCTGGGAGGCGAGACCTGGATCGCTGGCCAGTTTCTTCTCCACCTGCTGCACCGCATACATGACGGTGGTGTGGTCTTTGCCGCCGAAGTGATCGCCGATCTTGGGCAGGCTCAGATCGGTGCACTGGCGCATCAGGTGCATGCCCACCTGGCGAGCCTGGCTCACCGCCCGTTTGCGGCTGCTGCTGCACATGTCCTCGGTGGTGACGCCAAACACCTCGGCCACCTTCTCGAGCACAACCTTCGGGTTGATGTCGCCCTCGGGCATGCCAGTGCCCAAAAGCGGCGCCACGGCATCGACCGTCATCGGCAGACCCGTAATCGAGGCAAAGGCCACCGCTCGCGTGAGGGCACCTTCCAATTCGCGGATGTTGGAGGTGAAGCGCCCGGCGATGTACTGAATCAGATCGCGGGGGAGCCGCATCTGTTCCTGCTCAGCTTTTTTGTGCAGGATCGCCATGCGCGTTTCCAGATCGGGCGCCTGAATGTCGGCGATCAACCCCATGGAGAAACGCGAGATCAAGCGTTCTTGCAGCCGCTGAATTTGGCTGGGGGGCCGGTCGCTGGCGATCACGATTTGGCGGCCCGCTTCATGCAAGGCGTTGAAGGTGTGGAAGAACTCCTCTTGGGTGTATTCCTTGCCCTCGATGAATTGAATGTCATCCACCATGATCAGATCCGCGGCGCGGTAGCGATCGCGGAAGGCCTGCATGCCGTCTTTGCGAATCGCCAGGATCAAGTCATTGGTGAACGTCTCGGTTGAGACGTAGAACACCCGCGAATCGGGATCAATTTCGAGGCGATAGTGGCCAATCGCCTGCATCAGGTGAGTCTTTCCGAGCCCAACGCCTCCACAGAGGAACAGGGGGTTGAACTCACGGCCTGGAGATTCCGCAACCGCTAACGCCGCCGCATGGGCCATGCGGCTGTTGGGACCCACAACAAAACGTTGGAAGGTGTAACGGGGGTTGAGGTTGGATTTTTGGCGTGTCTTGGGTGTTGCTGGCTGGCTAACCGGCAGCGGTGTTGGGGCCGGAGCTGGGCTGGCTTCAACGCTGCCAACCGGTTCACTGCTGGCCTCATCACCCGCTTGGATTTGCACCTCCACCGGGCCGCCACTGATGGCGCTGGCGACTTCAGCGATCAAACCGAGGTAGTTGCGCCGCAGCCAGCCGGCGGCAAATGGGTTGGGAGCTTCCAGCACCAGGCGGCGCTGCTCAGCGCTCACGCAAACGGCTGGACGGATCCAAGTTTCAAAGGTTGGCTTGCTGAGGTTCGACTGCAGCTCAGAGCGGACCTGATCCCAGAGATTGCTGTTGGGAACTGGGGAGGCCGCCACGTGAAGAACCGATCGACCCGCCAGGGAGATCGAATATAGGGGGCACGGCGGTGGCTAACTGACTAAGGCGATACTGATCTGAAGTGTCATAACGCTGCCCCCTTTCAGAGCCTTGTTCCGATCCGTTTTTGCCCCTGCGAGCTCCCTGGCTGCCGTTGCTGGCTTGGCCGTTTTGATGGGCTGCCAGGGCGGGATCCGGCAGCAGGGGGATGGTCAAACTCCGGTGATCAGTGATGCACCGGCGGCAGCGCCTTTGAAGCCGGGCAGCAGCTTTGTGGCTGATGCGGTGGCCAAGGTGGGCCCAGCGGTGGTGCGCATCGACACGCGCCGCCAGGTGGTGAACCCCATGGGCATGTTTGGTGGCAGGCCTCCGGTGCAGCAGCAACAGGGGCAGGGCTCTGGATTCATCACCCGCTCCGATGGTGTGTTGCTCACCAATGCCCATGTGGTGGAAGGGGCCGGCACCGTCACGGTGACCTTGCCCGATGGACGCAGCTTTCCCGGCAAGGTTCTTGGTGCTGACACCCTGACCGATGTGGCCGTGGTCAAGGTGGCGGCCCAAGGGCTGCCGGTGGCACCGCTTGCCAATTCAGCGGATGTCAGGCCCGGTCAGTGGGCCATTGCCATCGGTAACCCCCTGGGGCTCGACAACACGGTGACGATGGGAATCGTGAGTGCGATTGCCCGCCACAACGCCCTGGGCGGCGGGCAGCGGGTGGCTTACATCCAGACCGATGCCGCTGTGAACCCAGGCAATAGCGGAGGGCCGCTGATTAATGACCGGGGCCAGGTGATTGGCATCAACACCGCCATCCGCCAAGCCCCCGGGGCCGGCTTGAGCTTTGCAATTCCGATTAATAAAGCCAAGCAAGTGGCCCAGCAGATCCTGCAGCGCGGCCGCGCCAGCCATCCCTATCTCGGGGTGCGCCTGCAGGCGCTGACACCTCAGCTGGCTCGGGAGGTGAATGCCACAGGGAACCAATGCCAGCTGCCCGAGCGCAAGGCGGCCTTGATCGTTGATGTGGTGGCTGGAACCCCTGCTGCTGCAGCTGGCCTCAAGACCTGTGATCTGATCACGGCCATCGGCAAGAAAGCGGTGAAGACGCCTTCAGAAGTTCAGTTGGCCGTGGAGGCCGCCAAGGTGGGTGAGCCCTTGGCGGTGACGATTGAGCGCGATGGCCAGTCTCAGACCCTTGAGGTGAACCCCGCTGAGCTGCCCCAATCCCCCAAACGCAATTGAGCCTCGCGCTGATTGTTTTGGCTCGTCAGCCCAGTCCAGGACGCTGCAAACGCCGCTTGGCCGCCTCCATTGGTGATGAGTCAGCGGCGCGGGTTCAGCAGCGTTTGCTGGCTCATACCGTGGCTGTGGCCCGGCAGTGGCAGCAGAGCGAAGCCGACGCGATGGTGAGCCTCTGCCTTGGCCATCAGCAGGGGCCTGGAGGTTTGGGGTTGCGCATGCAACGCCAGCTGGGCAGGGCGGTGCGCGCTGGCGCCAAGGCGGCGGTGCTGGTGGGGTCTGATCTGCCTGGCTTAGGCGTGCAACACATCCAGCAGGCGTTCAGCGCGTTGCATCACGCCCCAGTGGTGTTGGGCCCGGCCTGTGATGGCGGCTACTGGCTGGTGGGTTTAACAGCGGCAGGGCATCAGCAGCAGCGTGGCCGCTTGTTCAGCGGCATTGGCTGGGGTGGCAGCGAGGTGTTGCAGCAAACCCTGCAGCAGGCTGCTGCTTTGGGGTGGAGTCCGCAGCTGTTGCGCTATCAGAGCGATCTCGATCGGATCGATGACATGGCGCCTTGGCATGGCGCGGCCTGATCCCAGCGACCGCTCCAACTGGAGTGTGGTGATTCCGGTGCTGCAGGAGGCCCAGCAGCTGCCATCACTGCTGGCGCAATTGCAGGGTCCAGAAGAGGTGTGGGTGGTCGATGGCGGTAGCTGCGATGGCAGCGGTCAGATCGCCCGGTTGATGGGAGCCCATTGGCTGCGCTCAGGGGCGAGTCGCGGCGCGCAGTTGCGTCTTGGTGCCGCCCAGGCCACGCGGCCTTGGCTGTTGTTTCTGCATGCCGATGCCCGTTTGCCAAGCCACTGGGCCTCGGTTTTGGCTGCGGCGCTGCGCGATCCAGCGGTGGCCGCAGCCGCCTTTCACCTCAGGGTGAATGGGCGCGGCTGGAAGCTGCGCTTGTTGGAGCAGCTGGTGGATTGGCGTTGCCGGTGCCGTGGCTTGCCCTATGGCGATCAAGGGTTGGCGTTGGCGGCTGATGTCTACAAGCGATCAGGCGGCTATCGATCGATTCCGTTGATGGAAGACCTTGAGTTGGTGCAGCGTTTGCATGGCTACGGCCGCGTTGTGCTGGCCCCAGGTGCCGTGAAGGTCAGTGCCCGCCGCTGGCAACGGCTGGGGGTGTGGCGCAGCAGTTGGCGGAACGTGCAATTGCGCCGGGCCTGGCGCCAAGGGGTAGCGATTGATGAGTTGGCAGGCCGCTATTGATCAGCGGGCGTACCAGAACACGCAGCGTTCACCGCGGGGTTCCAGGTCCCAGCCCTGGGCTTTGTAGAAGCTCACCACGTTGGCATCGGCGAACAGGGTCACCTTCTCCACCTCCATGGCCCGCAAGCGCTCCAGCAACACCTGCATCAGGCCTTTGCCCAAACCAGCACCTTGGTAGAGGGGATGAATCGCTAAATCCCAAATCGTGGCGTCGAGCACGCCATCACCAGTGCAGCGAGCAAAGCCGATCAACTTGGGCACCCGCGGGTCATGGCGCCAGAGTCCAACCACCAGCAGCGAGTTACTAAGGGCTTTGCGAACCCGGCGAAGCGGGCGGCGGCTCCAGCCCACGGCATCGCAAAGCTGCTCAAGTTCCACCAGGTCGACCTCGCGCTCGAAGCTGGTGACCAGCCGCAAATTGGGATTGCAGGTGGGCAGTTCGCGCCAGTCTTTGCCGTAGAGCTGATCGAGCAGCGGCTCTGCCTGCCAGGCTGGATTGGCTGCCAATGAGGAGGCCATGGGACCTGGGCTGCCGGCCAGCACCGGATGAGTAAGAGCACCAACTTACGAGAACCGCACACCCAACTGGTGATGGCCCATGGGTGGCTGCTGCGTGGGCGCATTTGGCAGCCCTTGCAGCAACAGCTTGAGCCGCAGTGGTCCTGCTGGGCGCCTGATCTGCCGGGCTTTGGCTCCGCCCAGCGTCCCCAAGGCCTCAGTCCCACCCTGCCGGCCTATGGCCGCTGGTTGGCGCAAGAAGCCAAAGAGCGCGCCGCCGGTGGGCCGGTGGTGCTACTCGGCCATTCCCTCGGTGGCAGCGTTGTGCTGCATGCCGCTGGCCTGTTGGGGGATCAACTCCAAGGCATCGTTTTGCTGGGCTGCGGCGGTGGGGTCTACCAACGCAGGCCGTTTACGCGGTTGCGCCAGGTGGGCTGCGCGCTGTCGTTATTTCAGAGCGATCGCCGCGCCGCCCGGGGCCTATTGCTCAACAGCACCCAGCGCCGCGCGGTGGCGGGGTTGCCCAAGTTGGTGTCGCAATTGGCCGTGCCCAGCCTCTGGGTTGGTGGCGAGAAGGATCAGGTGATGCAGCCGCTCTATGTGCGGCACCTAGCCGGCTATGCGCCGGAGCATCAGATCGAGGTGATCCCGGGCGCGGGCCATTTGCCCATGCGCGATCAACCGGTTGCCTTGGCTGAGGTGCTCACTCCTTGGCTTCAGAGGCTGGCCAGTCCCCGCTCTTGAAGTTCGGCCAAGTGGGCATAAAGGCCCCCTTGGCGCCTGAGTTCCTGGTGGGTTCCTTCCTCCACGAGCCGGCCGCGCTTGAGCACCAAAATGCGATCACTGGCTTCCACCGTGGCCAACCGGTGGGCGATCACGATCGCGGTGCGCCGTTGCAGCACCCGCGCCAGATCCCGCTGCAATGTCGCTTCTGTGCTGGGATCCATAAAGGCGGTGGCCTCATCCATCACCAACACCGAGGGATCGCGCAGGGCCACACGGGCCACAGCCAGCAATTGCCGTTCGCCAGAGCTGAGGTTGCCGCCGCGTTCGCGCAGAGGCGTATCAAGTCCTTGGGGCAGTCGTTGCAGCAGGGGATTGAGCCCTAGATCAGCGCAGATCTGCTCCAGTTCAGCCCTGGGGCGCTGGGTATCGAGCGTCAGGTTGTCGGCCACGCTGCCGCTGAACAGGAACGTGTCTTGCAGCACAACGCCCAAGCGTTTGCGCAGGGTGGTGATCGGTAGATCGCGAATGTCGACCCCATCGAGAAGGATGCGTCCCTGCTGCGGTTCGTAGAGGCGGCATAACAGCCGAATCACTGTGCTCTTGCCGGAGCCGGTAGGCCCCACCAGGGCCACGTGTTCGCCGGCGCGGATGTGCAGGTTCAGGTTCTGCAGGATCGGCTCATCAGGCCGGTAGGCAAAAGAAACATCCTCAAAAATCACCTCACCCTGCGTTTGCAAGCTGCTGGAGCGGCCGCGATCAACGATCTCTTGGTGTTCATCAAACAGTTCGCCAATGCGTTCGACAGCGGTGAGGCCGCCTTGGAATTGCGTGAAGCGCTCCGCCAGCTGACGCAGGGGATCAAACAGCCGTTGGGCGTAAAGGATGAAGGTGGTGAGCACCCCCAGCCCCATGGCTTCGGCTGACACCAAGCTGCCGCCCACGGCGAGCACCAGCGCCACGGCGGCTAACGACACCCACTCCAGCAGGGCTGAGATGGAGCTATCGAAAAAGATGGTGCCGTTGACGGCCTTGCGGTAGAGCGCGTTGGTGCTGCCAAAGCGCTCGCTGTTGAGGCGTTCACGCCTGAACATCTGCACCACCTCAAGCCCCTGGAGGTTTTCCTGCAGGTCGGCGTTGAGTTGGCTGAGCTCTTCGCGGACGCGGTAATTGGCCTTGCGGTAGCGCTGCTGCAGGGTGATCACCAACCAGGTCAACGGCGGCTGCAACAGCAGCAACATCAAGGCCAAACGCCATTCCACCGTCAGCATCAAGGTGGCGATCACCAGCAGGGTCACCACATCGGCAAGCACGCCGATGGCTCCACTTCCAAAGACTTCAGCCAACGCATCGACATCGCTGGTCAGCCGGGTCAGCAACTTGCCGACCGGAGTGCGGTCGTGAAAGCGCAGCGAGAGATCCAGGGAGTGGCGAAACAGGTCCACCCGCAACCGGGCGGTGAGCCGTTGGCCGATGGTTTGCACCAAAAAGCTTTGGCTGCCCTGCAGCGCCAGGCGGAACAGCACCGCTGCCAGCAACAGGCCAATCAGGCTTCGCAAGGCTGCGCCCTGCTCCATGGCCTGCAGCCAGCCCCAGGCGTTTTCGCCGCGCAGCACGGCAATCACCTGGCCCACCAACAGGGGCTGCACGGCCAGCGCGCCCGAGAGCGGCAGCAGCAACAGCAGGGCGGTGAATAGCCGCCGGCGATCGCGCCGCAGGTAGGGCAGCAAACGCTTCAGGCGCCTGAGATCACTCATTGGCTGGCGCCTTGGGCTTCCATGGCCTGCACCAGATCACGCAGCTCGCCGGTGTCCAGGCGTAGGGCCAAGGGATTGCCAACCAAACGCGCGGTGCTGTGGAAGAGGTCTTCAATCGCAATCAAGCCGTTGTCCCGCAGGGTGCGGCCTGTGGCGACGAGGTCCACGATCGCTTCGGAGATGCCCGTGATCGGCCCCAACTCCACCGAGCCCGTCAGGTGAATCAGCTCCACTGGCAGGTCCAGTTGGTTGAAAAACTCCTGGGCCGAGTTGGTGAATTTGCTGGCCACTCGGCAGTGGGCCGGCAGGTCTGCGGCGCGGCGGTAGGGGCTGCTTTCTTTGACGGCAACAGCCATGCGGCAGCCGCCAAAGCCCAGGTCGAGCAGTTGGGCCACCGTGCGTTGCTGCTCTTTGAGCACGTCGTAGCCCACCACACCCAGCTGGGCCTGGCCATAGGCCACATACACCGGCACATCGCCATTGCGCACCAGCAGGGCCCGGGCGCGGCCGCAGGCGCTGGGCAGCATCAACTGGCGGTTATCGGCCGCGGTGATGGCACTGAAGTCGAGGCCGGCTGCAGCAAAGCGGGCCACCGAATCCTTCAGCAGGGCGCCTTTGGGCAGAGCGACGGTGAGCATGCTGTTTCCGCTCCAGCGCTGGACTTTAACGAGCTGCCTCCACACTGGTGCCAGACGCCTTGTCTGCGTGGAGATCCAGCGGCTACCCGTGCTGCGGGACAACTATGTGTTTGTGCTGGTGGATCGCGCCTGCGGCCAAGCGGCCGTTGTCGATCCAGCGGTGGCTGAACCGGTGATGGCGGCCTTGGAGGCCCAGCAGCTGCAGCTCACTGTGGTGCTGCAAACCCATCACCATCACGACCACATCGGCGGCACCCCAGAGCTGCTCAGCCGCTGGCCGGGCGCTCAGGTGTGGGCTGCGGCCTCCGACCGTGCTCGCATTCCTTTTCAAACCGATGGGCTGCGCGGGGGAGACCAACGGCTGCTGTTCAACCGCCCAGTGCAGGTGTTGGAGGTTCCTGGCCACACCCGTGATCACATCGCTTTTTTCTTGCCGCCCAGCGGCAGCGAAGGCCCTGAGCTCTTTTGCGGAGACACCCTTTTTGCTGGCGGTTGCGGGCGGCTGTTTGAAGGCACCGCCGAGCAGATGCTCCACTCCCTCGATCAGCTGAGCGACTTGCCGCCAGCCACCCGGATTTGGTGCGCCCACGAATACACCGAGGCCAACTTGCGTTTTGCGATCACGCAAGAGCCCGACAACCAAGAGCTGCAGACACGGTTTCAGCGGGTGCAAGCCATGCGAGCGGCTGGGGAAGCCACGGTTCCATCGTCAGTGGGCCTGGAGCGTGCCACCAACCCCTTTTTGCGTTGCCGCGAAGCCTCCCTGCAGCAGGCCAGTGGTTGCCGTGAACCCGCCTTGGTGTTGGCCGAAATCCGGCGCCGTAAAGACGTGTTCTGAGCTGGGAAGTGGCCAGGGATGATGGGGCTAGATGGTTCATCCCGATGAGCGCTGCTCCCCTCGAAGCTGTTGAAACGCAGGCCGCTCCAGCCCCGGTGGGGCCTTACAACCAGGCCGTCAAAGCCGGCGGCATGCTGTTTTGCTCAGGCCAGATCCCCTTGGATCCCGCCACCGGAACGATGGTTGGCGGCGGAGATGTGGAGGCGGAAACCCGGCAGGTGTTGAGCAATCTCAAAGCGGTGCTCACCGCTGCTGGATGCAGCCCCCAGCAGGTGGTGCGCACCACGGTGTTTTTGGTTGATCTCGGCGACTTCGCCAAGGTCAACGCCATCTATGCCGAAAC
>JAAXIH010000075.1 GCA_012270465.1 Synechococcus sp. | reverse complement strand
AACCGTGACGAGGTGAAGCTGATCGCCGACATCATGTTGCGCGAAGTCTTCAACCGCATGAAGGAGAAGGGCATCCTTCTCTCGGTTACCGAAGCCTTCAAGGAACGCTTGGTGGAAGAGGGCTACAACCCCGCCTATGGCGCCCGCCCGTTGCGCCGTGCGGTGATGCGTTTGCTGGAAGACTCCTTGGCCGAGGAGTTCCTGGCCGGCCGCCTGAAAGAAGGCGAATCCGCCCTGGTGGATGTCGACGACGACAAGCAAGTGGTGATCCGCCCAGGCGGTACCACCAGCCTTCCGCCGGAACTCGCCAGTAGCGCGGTCTGAAACGCAGCAGCAGGGAGCTGATTCGTAGGCTGAGGCCATGAGCAGCACCATCTCGTCCCACGCCATTGCCCCGGCCAACGTGCTGCGCGGCAGTGGTGCTTGGGGCGAATCGCTTTCATTGATTGCCGAGCTGTGCCAGAAGCCGTTTGTGCTCGGGCGCAGCGGGGCAACAGCGGAGTTGCGCCAAAAACTAAGGGGCGATCTCGAGGCAACAGGCCTATCGGTTGCTGCTGGAGAGCTCAAATTCGATTGCTGCGAGCAGGACCTTCAGCGCTTAGCCGCTGAGATCACCGCCTCGAGTTGCGATGCAGTCCTGGCGGCTGGCGGCGGCAAGGTGCTCGATGCCGGCAAGCTGCTGGCCGACCGCCTGGGTTTGACCTGCATCACGGTGCCCACCAGCGCCGCCACCTGCGCCGGTTGGACCGCACTGGCGAACATCTATTCACCGCAAGGGGCTTTTGAAGGCGATGTGGCCCTGCATCACTGCCCCGAGCTGTTGATCTTTGACCACGAGCTGGTGGCCCAAGCGCCGGCGCGAACCCTGGCCAGCGGCATCGCTGATGCCATGGCCAAGTGGTACGAGGCTTCGGTGAGTAGCGGCTCCAGCAGCGATGGGCTGGTGCAGCAGGCGGTTCAGCAAGCCCGCGTGTTGCGCGATCAACTGCTGCTGGAGGGCCTTGAAGCGATCGAGCAACCCGGCGGTGAGGCCTGGCAGCGGGTCGCGGAAGCCAGCGGTCTCACCGCTGGGCTGATTGGCGGCATTGGTGGCGCCCGCTGCCGCACCGTGGCCGCCCATGCGGTTCACAACGGCCTCACGCAATTGGCCGCCTGCCATGGCGTGCTGCATGGCGAAAAGGTGGGCTTTGGAATCCTGGTGCAGTTGCGCCTGGAAGAGCAGCTGGGGGGCAGCCAACTGGCCGCTCAAGCGCGCCGGCAACTGTTCAGCTTTTTCCGTCAGTTGCAGTTGCCCGTGAGCCTGGAAGAGTTGGGGCTCGCTGGCGCCAGCCTGCAGGAGCTGCAGGAGGTGTGCCGTTTTGCCTGCCGCGAAGGCTCCGATCTGCACCATCTGCCCTTCCCGGTGTCCCCGGATGATCTGCTCTCCGCATTGGTCAGCAGCAGCCAGGGATGTCTGACGCACTAAGAACCGCTGCTGAGCAGCTGATCGATCCCCAGGGCCGGGAGCTCGCCAAGGCCGTGCGCTGGCTGGAACTGGATCTGCCCGGCTTGGATCCGGCCCTGCGCTGGCCGGTGGCTGTGCTCGGCGAAGGCCAGCCGGTGTTACTGCTCCATGGCTTTGATAGCTCCCTATTGGAGTTCAGGCGCCTGGCACCGCTACTGGCTGGTCGCTATCAACTCTGGATCCCCGACCTGTTTGGCTTTGGCTTCACGCCCAGGCCTGAGGGCATTGGCTACAACCCCGCCGCCGTGCTCCAGCATCTGCTGGCCATCACATCGCAAATGCCAGCGGGCCCCATTGGCCTGATCGGTGCCTCGATGGGGGGCTCGGTGGCCGTGGTGCTGGCCCGTGAACTTCAAGACGCCCAGCCGCAGCGCATCGAGAAACTGTTGCTGCTGGCTCCAGCGGGGCTCACTGGCAAACCGATGCCACTGCCGCCGCTGCTGGATCGCCTGGGGGCCAGCTTCTTGGGCTTGCCGGCTGTGCGCCGCGGCCGCTGCCGCCAAGCCTTTGCCGATCCCGATGCCTCAGTGGGGCCAGCAGAAGAAGAAATCGCCAGCCTGCATCTGAGCACCCCAGGCTGGGCGGCTGCCCTGGCCTGTTTTGCCCGCAGCGGTGGCTTTGCCGGGGTTGGGGCGCCATTGCCTACCGCGCCGATTCAAGTGCTGTGGGGCGCGCAAGACCGCATCCTGCGAGCACCGCAAAAGCGCGCCGCCGAAGCCTTGCTGGGGGATCGGCTGACATTGGTGGAAGGCTGCGGCCATCTGCCCCATCTCGATCAACCCGAGCTGGTGGCCCGCACCTGGATGGCCCCATGAGCGGGCCGGCGCTGGGGGTGATCAGCCAAGCCATCAAGCTCTGGCTCAAAAGCGTTTGCAGCCAGCTGGAGCACCTCGATCTCAAGCTGCAAGGTTCCCTCTGGCGACTGCTGCAGGGCCACCTGGCCGGGGCCACCGTGCGAGCCCAAGGGGTGGTGTTTCAAGACCTCGCCATTGAGCAGGTGGAGCTCAGCAGCGAACCGATTGATCTCGATGTGGGCGCGCTACTGAAAGGCCAACCACTGCAGCTGCGCCAAAGCTTTGCGGTGAAGGGCTGGGTGCAATTCAGCGAATCCGGCCTCACCCGCTGCCTGCAAAGCCCAGCCCTGGCTGACTTCAGCGCTGAACTCAGCAGGGTGTTGTTAGGCGGCCAGCCGCTGCAGCGTTTTGAGATCCATGCCGGCAAGGTTCTGCTGCACAGCGCAGCGGCGGATCCTGTGGCCTGCCAGTGCGTTTTGGAAGCCGGAGAGCTGAGCCTGCGCGATCAACAGAACACCTTGGTGGTGCCGATGGATCCCGCCATCACC
>JAAXIH010000234.1 GCA_012270465.1 Synechococcus sp. | reverse complement strand
AGGTTGTTGCCGCAGGCGCGATCCAAAGCTGCAGTGGCTTCGGATTCCAGGTTGGCCAAACGCCGCTGCAGGTTTTTGATCTGGGCAATGGCCATGGGCTCAGAAAGGCAGTTTCTTCTTGGCGTCTTTATCGAGATCGGCTTCCATCTCGCGCAAGCGCTTGAGGATGCTGCTGAAGTATTCCTCCAGATACGCCTCAAGGGAAGTGGTCTCCGCTGGATCGAGGCCAAAGGCTTCGTAGCTCTCCTCCATCGGCGCAGTGAGGCTGACGCCACCACCGGTGACCTCGGCAAAGGCCAGGCGCTCGGCGATGTTCACGCCAGGCTCAAAGAACGACACCAGACCCTGCATCGTTTGCATCAAGGCGGGCGGCACGCGGATCACGCGGGCCTCCTTGCGGGCCAGGCGCTCACACAGCTGCACCACTTCACCGGTGTTCCAAGCCTTGGGGCCCACCACCGGATAGCTGCCGCCAATGGTTTGCTCGCGGCCCAGGGCAGCCACGGCAAAGCGGGCCACGTCTTGGGTGTTCATGTAGGCGATCGGCGTGCTGCTGCCGCTCACCCACACGGTTTGAGATTCGAGAACAGGAATCGCGAACTGGCCGATTACCCCCTGCATGAAGGCGCAGGTGCGCAGGATCGTGACGTCGAAATCCCCCTCCAGCAGCATCTGCTCGGTGCAGTGCTTGATGTCCATCAAGGGCACGGAGCGAAAGCGCTCGGCCTCCAGAAGGGAGGTGAAAACAACCCGGCGCACGCCTTTGGCGCGGCACTGGTTGTAGAGATTCAGCTTGCCGTCCCAGTCGATGCGATAAACGCTCTCGCTATCGGTAGCGCGGGCGGTGGCTGCATCGATGACCGCCTCTTGATCCTCAAGGGCGTAAGCCAAAGAGTCGGGGTCGAGCAGATTGCCGCGGGTGAGCTCGCAGCCCCATTCCTGCAGGAATGAAGCCTTACGCGGAGCGCGCACCATGCAGCGCACCGTGTGGCCGGCATCGAGTGCCTGCTTGGCAATTTGGCGGCCCAGGGTCCCCGTTCCACCAAGTACCAGAACCCGCATCAGCGCACTACAGCGACGGCGAGCTTAGGGACAGAACAGCGCGAGCGGGTTCAGTCGCCCTGAAGCTTGAGCAGCAGGGCGCCACCAGCCAGGCCCAGAGGAATCAGCACCCAAAACAGGGCAGCAGTGCCAAAGATCTCCGAGGCCATGAACGAGCAACAAGTGTGGGCCAGCTTATCCAGCCTTGGCAGCAGCGAACACCTCAGGCCATGGCGCATTGGTGCGGAACTGCCCAGGGGCGATGCCACTGGCCTGGGCGCGCCAGCCGCCCTGCTGCAAACGGGCCACTAAATCCTTGAGTTTCGGTGGTCCGCCTTGCAGCTGGCGCGCCAGATCAGCCAGATCGCTGGCCTCCGCTGGCAGCCCGTCATCGGCCTGCAGCCGCTGCAGCAAGCGCCTGGAGGCTGGTGCCAACAGCGCAGAGCCCGGCTCTTCCAGCGCCAACAGCTGCTCCAAAACAGCAACGTCTTGCAGCGGCCCGCGCCACAGGGGCCCACTCATCACAGGCTCAGCGCCGCAGCTGCAGGCCCCCAGCTCACGCCAGTGCAGCAAAGAAACGCCCCGGTGAGAGCCGCAGCTGTGGCAATAGCCCTGCAGCCCCAACAGCTGCTCCTCTGCCGGGGCCGGTGAGCGCAACACCTGCACTGCACATCGAAAAGTACGGCCATCGCTGAAGCTCAGCAGCGGGCGAATGCCGCGCCCCAACGTCCAAGCGCTGCGGGCAATCGCGCCCAACTGCAAACGCAAAGCCAACTCCCAACTGCAGGGCTGCGCCCGCGCGGCAGCTCCCAAGCGCCGCACGGCTGCGATGCGGTCGTGGCCGGTGAAGGAGCGGCCATCGGTGCTGGCTAAATAAAAGATGCCGCCAAAGCGCACCGCCTCAAGGGCCCAGGGCACCAGGGCCATCGGCGCGCCAAAGGCATCGAGATCCACAAAATCAAACCGCTGCTCAACAGCAGCGCATTCGGCCAGCAGTTTTTGGATCGTGATGGCGCTGCAGCGCGCTCCCCCCAAGGCGCCGAGATTGCGTTGCAGCAACGGCAAGCGATCGGGGTCAGCGTCATTGGCCCAGATCTCAGTGGCATGGGCTTCGAGCCCATAGCGCAGAGCGCGAATGCCGCAGCCCGCCAAACCATCCAGCACCGCTAGGGGCTCAGCGGCTGCCTTCTGCCCCGCCAGCCAGCGCAGCAGCAACACGCCGCAATCACGCGCTGGCCTGGAATCAGGCCGAAAGAAGCCAGGCCCGGGATCCAGCCGCGCCAGACCTTCGCAATAGTGAGAGGGTTTCGCCTGCATCCGCCATGGCCGGCAGCGACTGGGGCCACCAGAGCTGGTTTCAGTTTGAGTCTTGGCGCTGCCACTGGCGCTGCACCGGCGCTGCTGATCGGCCTGCCCTGGTGCTGCTGCATGGCTTTGGTGCCAGCAGCGGGCATTGGCGCGACAACGCCGAGGCCATCGCTGCGGCGGGCTACCGCGTGTACGCGATGGATCTACTGGGCTTCGGCCAGAGCGATCAACCCGGCGGCAGGCTCGACAACCGCCTCTGGAGCCGCCAGCTGCAGTGCTTTCTCGAGCAGATCGTGGGGAAGCCGGCGGTGGTGGCAGGGACCTCCCTGGGCTCGTTGGTGGGGCGCACTGCCGCGGTGTTTCGCCCCGGGCTGGGGATGGGTGTGGCGGCCGCTCGGCTGCCGGGGCCGGCCCTGCTCTCGCCGGGGCCGCTGCGGCGCGGCCCCGGGGGGCGGGGGGGGGGGGGCGGGCGGGGGCGGGGGGGGGGGCGCCGGGGGG
>JAAXIH010000229.1 GCA_012270465.1 Synechococcus sp. | reverse complement strand
GAGGCCCCAACAGGGCCACTTCCCCATCCTCCAAAGGAAGGATGGTGCGAGTCACACCTGCCAACGCCGGGGTGTCGCTGGCGCAAAGAAATTCGCCTTCACCAAAACCAACCAGCAAGGGCGCCTGCCGGCGAGCCACCACCAAGGCATCAGGGCAGCGGGCCCAGACCACAGCCAAGGCGTAGGCACCATCGAGCTGAGGCAAGGCCTGCTGGACCGCCTTGAGCAAGGTGGCGCCATCGGCCGGTGATCCAGCCGCCAGAAGACCATTCAGCTCTTCAGAAACGAGGTGAGGAATGACCTCGGTGTCGGTATCGGATTGGAAAGAAACACCACCGGCCTCCAGTCGCTCCCGGAGGCTGCGGTGGTTTTCGATGATGCCGTTTTGAACCACAGCCAACTCACCGGAACCATCCAGGTGGGGGTGGGCGTTGCGCTCCTCAGGCTTGCCGTGGGTGGCCCAACGGGTGTGGCCAATGCCGCATGACCCTGCAGCGCCACTGGCTTCAAAGCGCTGGGTGAGGTTGATGAGCTTGCCTTCAGCGCGCAAGTGGCTCAGCTGACCGCCATGAACCGTGGCGATTCCTGCTGAGTCGTAGCCGCGGTATTCCAGTTGCCGCAGGCCCTCCAAGAGCAAGGGGGCTGCATCACGGGTACCGATGACCGCAACGATGCCGCACATCCGCTCCTACTCCTGATCAATAAAAAAGCCCGGCAGGGCCGGGCAGAGCATAGGGATGAAAACCCTTGAAATCAGTAGGCCAGACCCATCGAGCGGGTGGTCTCGTCGCCCAAATAAACGCGGATGCTGAGGAAGTCGGTTGGGCAAGCCGTTTCACAGCGCTTGCAGCCCACGCAGTCTTCGGTGCGAGGGGAAGACGCAATCTGGCCAGCCTTGCAGCCATCCCAGGGCACCATCTCGAGCACATCGAGAGGGCAGGCACGAACGCACTGGGTGCAACCGATGCAGGTGTCGTAGATCTTGACGGAGTGGGACATGCCCTGGCCATAACAGAACCGTTTCGCCAAGGTACCCGCGCTCTTGCCGTCCGTCCGCCTGAACGCCAAGCCCGTCATCGTTGTTAACGCGTTTGGGGCTGGCCCGTAAGATGCTCGGCGCCAAGAAGCCCAGGCCATGTCCCAGGAAATTCTCGAGAAGGTTCGTTCAATCGTGGCTGAGCAGCTCAGCGTCGATGCCGCTGAGGTCAAGCCTGAATCCAACTTTCAGAACGATCTGGGTGCCGATTCCCTCGACACCGTCGAGCTGGTGATGGCCCTGGAAGAAGCCTTCGATATCGAAATCCCCGACGAGGCCGCTGAAGGCATCGCCACCGTTGGTGACGCCGTGTCCTACATCCAGGAGAAGAAGGGCTGATCGCCGCGATCTGCTCGTTGCAACACCATGGCTGAGTCATCCCGCCGGGTGGTGATCACGGGTCTTGGCGCCGTGACACCCATTGGCAACACCGTCGCCACCTATTGGTCCGGGCTGCAGTCCGGTGCCAATGGTGTGGCGCCGATCACCCTGTTTGACGCGTCCAAGCACGCCTGCCGCTTTGCCGCAGAAGTGAAGGACTTCGATCCCAGCGGTGTGCTTGATCCCAAAGAAACCAAGCGCTGGGATCGCTTTTGCCAGTTCGGTGTTGTGGCAGCCAAAGAGGCGCTGGCTCAAAGCGGCCTGGAGATCACCGATGCCAATCGCCAGCGCATCGGCGTGATCATCGGCTCCGGCGTTGGTGGCTTGCTGACGATGGAAACCCAAGCCCACGTTCTCGAGGGCAAGGGGCCAGGGCGCGTGAGCCCGTTCACGGTGCCGATGATGATCCCCAACATGGCGACGGGCCTGGCGGCCATCGCCCTGGGGGCTCAAGGGCCCAGTTCGGCTGTGGCCACCGCCTGCGCCGCTGGATCCAACGCCATTGGTGATGCCTTCCGCTTGCTGCAGCAAGGCCATGCCGACGCCATGGTCTGCGGCGGCGCTGAATCAGCGATCACACCGCTTGGAGTTGCGGGCTTTGCCAGCGCCAAAGCGCTGTCGTTCCGCAATGACGATCCAGCCACGGCCAGCCGTCCCTTTGACGCTGAGCGTGATGGCTTCGTGATTGGTGAAGGTGCCGGCATCTTGGTGCTGGAAACCCTCGAGCACGCCCAAGCCCGTGGTGCCGAAATCCTCGGTGAAGTGGTCGGCTACGGCATGACCTGTGATGCCCACCACATCACCTCACCCATTCCAGGTGGTTTGGGTGGCGCCAGGGCGATGAGCCTGGCCCTTGCTGATGCTGGGCTGAAGGCCGATGACATTGATTACGTCAATGCCCACGGCACCAGCACCCCAGCCAACGACAGCAACGAAACCGCTGCCATCAAAACCGCCCTGGGCGAGCGGGCCAAGGCCATCCCGGTGAGCTCCACCAAGTCGATGACCGGCCACCTGCTGGGCGGCAGTGGTGGCATCGAAGCCGTCGCTGCGGTGCTAGCACTGCAGAACGGTGTGGTGCCTCCCACCATCAACCACCAGAATCCCGATCCCGCCTGTGATCTGGATGTCGTTCCGAATCAGGCACGGGAGCAGATAATCTCAACAGCCCTCTCCAATTCATTTGGATTCGGCGGTCACAACGTCTGCCTCGCTTTCCGTCGCTACGCGTGACGGGGTCCCCCTTACCTTCCCTACGAGATCCCCATGGTCGCTGCACCTGTTTCGCTCGACACCCTCTGCATCAACAGCATCCGCATGCTGGCGGTCGATGCGGTCAACAAGTCCAATAGCGGCCACCCCGGTTTGCCGATGGGCTGTGCGCCCATGGGTTACACCCTCTGGGACAAGTTCCTCAAGCACAACCCCAAGAACCC
>JAAXIH010000120.1 GCA_012270465.1 Synechococcus sp. | reverse complement strand
CATCCAGCCGCGCCAATGGCAGCAGCAGCTGATCCAGCTGCTCAGGCGCCGGCTTGAGCGCAATCAAATCAGCGATCAAGACGTGTTGGTGTTTGCCGGCCCCGGTGCCGGCAAAACCCTCGGCGCCCTGTTGGCCTTCAAGGCCATGCAGCAGGAAGGGCGGCTGCAGCGCTTTGTGGTGTTCTGCCACCGCACCTCGATCTTGAGCCAATGGCAAAGCGCCGCGCAGCGGCTTGGGCTGCGGCTGGAGGAATGGCCCTGCAGTGAGCAAGCCGATGGCCTGCTGATCACCTACCAAGGCGCCGGCCGCCAGCTGGAGCAATTAGGCGAAGACCTGCGCCAGTGGGGCCTTGCCGGCACCTTGGCCATTGCCGATGAGGCCCATCACCTGGGCCTGGATCCCGATGAGCCCGACAACACGGCCTGGGGGGGCACATTTTTAGAGCTCACCCAGCACTGCCGTCTGCGCCTGGGGCTCACCGGCACCCCGTTTCGCGCCGACAACCTGGCCTTCTGCGCGGCTCGCCGCATCCGCTTGCGCCAAGGCAATGAGCTGATTGAGCAGATCGTTCCTGATCTGGCGGTGGAACCGCGCGAGTTGATCGCAGCCGGTGATGTGCGCCCGCTGGAATTTCGCTTTCAAGACGGCTGGGTGGAGCACAGCCGCGAAGGCCTGCCGGATCGCGATGTCTCGCCGCTATCGGCGGAAACGCGCGAAAGCTGGAGGGCCCGCAACCTGCGCCGCGCCATTGAACTCGGCGATGACAGCGGCATTGGCCAGCAGCTGCTGCTGCGGGCCCAGCGCAAACTCAAGCAGGTGCGTTTGCAGCACCCCAATGCCGCCGGGCTGGTGATCGCCCGCGACATCGACCATGCCCAGGCCATCACCACCCTCTTAGAAGAAGACGGCCACCGCGTTGATCTGGTGCACTCCCAAGAGAGCGGCGCGGCTGAGCGGCTCAACCGGTTTCAGCAGGGCTCTGCCCAATGGCTCGTCAGCATCGACATGTGCGCCGAAGGCTTTGATGCACCCAGGCTGCGGGTGATCGCCTACCTCACCACCGTGGTGACCAAAAGCCGTTTTCTGCAGGGCATCACCCGCGCCGTGCGCATGACGCCTGAGCTGGCCGCCCAAGAGCCCACACCGCGCCATCCTTCGTTTGTGTATGCCCCCGCCGATCCGCTGCTGATGGGCTATGCCCGCACCTGGTCGCTGGCGGAGCCCTATGTGATTCAGCCCAAGCAGGAGCAGCTGGTTGACGTGCCCAGTGGCGGCAGTTGGCGCGGGCCAAGCCTGCCTTTAGAAGCTGTTGACGATGGCGCGAGCCAGTTGATCCGGGTGCGCTCGCCGCAACTACCCGGCTTTCTGCGCCAGGCCTGAGAGCGTATCGATCGCCAGCATCGCGGCGTTGCGATACACCTCATGCAAGGTGACAGCCGGGAAGGATTTGTATTGCAAGTCAAAGACGGTGTTGCCGTCGGCGACCAGGGATGCCCCGAGGTGAATCAACTCCGAAGCGCCTTCCCCGTAGACATGCACCCCCAAGATGCGTCCGTCCTGGCGCAGGCACACCAGCTTGAGGAAGTAAGACGCCGGCAAGGCTTTCAGCCGGCCGCGAATGGTGTCAGCAAAGGGCGCCAACACCGAGAACACCTCAGCCTCGCCGTAGCTGTTGATGGCTTCGCTTTGGGAGCTGCCCACAAACGCCAACTCCGGGATCGCCCAGATGATCGAGGGGCTGGCATGGGACGGAGTGCTCTGGGCGGGCTGTTTGCTCTTGAGCACCAGCGAGGGCAGCACGTGATCCACCAAGCCCTGGGCCTGCATCACGGCTTTGCAAGCCAGCCCACTGCCTGAGACATCGCCAATCACATAAACCGATCCGGCCGTGGTGTCTAACTGCTGGTTCTCCAGCAGCGGCAAGGCTTTGAGCTTGGAGACATCCTCCGCCTCCAGCACCGCCTCCATGCCGAGATCGGCGGTGGTGGGCACCCGCCCCACAGCCGAGAGCACCGCCGAGAAGCGGCGCTCGCTGATCCCGCTCGGCAGCTCGAGTTCCACCACAGGGCCTTCCGCATCCGCGCGCCAGGATTTGACGCTGGCTTGGTAGAGGATCTCGACCCCTTTGGCTTCTAAGTCACTGATCAGGGCATCGCGCATCGCGCCATCAAGCATCGGCAGCAGGTCATCGCGGCTGCCGCGGGCAGCAACGCTGACCTGAACGCCCATCTCGGCAAAGATCGTGGCGTATTCCAAGGCAATGATCCCGGTGCCTTGCACAAACAAGCTGCTGGGTTTGCTGCGCAGCGCACCGATCGAATCGGAGTCATAAAAGCCAGCTTGCTCAAAGGGAATGCCCTTGAGGCGCCGCGCTTTGGAGCCGGTGGAAACCACCACCTTGCGGGCCAACAGCTCACTGGCCGTCGTGGTGCCATCACGCACGACAACCGTGGTGATGCCATCACCATCGCAACCGCTGATTTCGCCCGTGCCCTTGAGGTGCGTGACGCCATAGCGCTGCAATTGCAACGCCACCCGCTTGGCATCGTTTTGAGCAATCAGCTGCCGGATCGCCAACACGTCATCCCAGGAGGTGGCTGTGCCGTGATCCATCGCCACTTCCCGCAGCACCTTGCTGCTCACGCCCGTGGGTGAACCAAAGCTGTCTTTGGGCTCCACCAAGGCCACCTTGAGCCCTTGAAACGACAAGCGGCAGGCCGCCGTGAGCCCTGCTGGGCCTCCGCCGATCACCACCGCATCCCATGGCGCGGTTTCAGACGGGGCGTCATCGCTACCAGAGAGCTGCTGCAGCAGCTGAAAGTTGGCCGGCCGGCGCAGCAGGGCGCGCTCTTCTAAGTAGTC
>JAAXIH010000088.1 GCA_012270465.1 Synechococcus sp. | reverse complement strand
AATGCGGTCTACATCATCATCACGCGCAAATAAATCAGCAGCTCTTGGTTAATTGGCGGCTGCGGCGAAATTGCTCCATCTCGTCAACACCAATACGGCACTCCTCGGTTCGATCAATAGGCGGATCGGTCTCCTCAGCTTGTTGAGCCACAACCCCAGAGGCCCAAACAGCCAGCAGCAGTCCAATCGCCAACCAAGACCAGGGCTTCATGACCTCCGTCTCCCCATCAAGCTCAAAGCCCATTCAGTAAGGGGCTATTCAGGTCCTAGCTCGAGCACCGAAGGAGCCACAAGGTAGGTTGATGGGCTCTAGTGCAACAGGAATGGCCACAGACAAAGAGCTGATCAAAGAGGCGGGCCAAGAGCTCTGGAACACCGTCAAGAAGCTGCGTCCTGGCCTGCCCAAAGAAGCCCGCTCTCAGCTGGTGCTCAAGGCGCTGCTGACCATTGGCGATCTTCCCGATCAGCTCCAAGCCTCGATGGTGCTTGGACAAATTGCTGATCAGGAGCCCGATGAGGCCCCTGAGAAAGAAGGCGCCAAAAGCTGACGTCCGCTAAGCAGCAAAATAAATAGCTGATCAAAATCAGCCCCAGCCCGGTTGCAGTTAGCGGGCTGGGGCCTCGAGGTGAAGGCGCAGCCAGCCCTACCGGGACACCCCAGCTCCTGCTCCCTGGGGCAACTCCGGTGGTATCAGCTTGTCGGCGCTGTAATGGCTGAGCTGTGTCAGCTCTTACTTTCCAACAAAATCAGCGCCGCCTCGAAAGGCTTCCTGCTCAAGAGATGTCACTACATCGTTGAGGTGATGCGGCTCAGGGAACGCGATGCAATCAGCCAGTTGGGCATCCACTGCTGCAATCTCAGGACTCCAAGAATCCTGCAAACGCTCAGGTGAAGCCAGCTTTTGCAACGGTTGGGCCATCACTGCCACAACAATCTTGCTTTGTTTTAAGGCAAGTAAGCAATGAGATCCAAGCCGGTGGATCAATCCTCAAAGAGGCGACAACCCAAGGCATTGGGGTGAACAGTGCACTCTTTCTCCCAAAACAGATCGTGCGGTTCAACTGCCAAATCATGGACCGCTTGTTCAACGGGGCGCGGCGGCGTCACTAACGGTGCCACCGGATTCACCACACAAGCCATCTGATCAATCATCTCCTTCTCCCGGTTAATTCCGGTCTAAAGCGTTCTGATGGATTCGCCATAGGGAAAAACACTCCGAACCAGCGGCTCAGGCTGATTCCAACAACCAATCACCCAGCCGCTGCTGGGGCTGCTGCGCCGAACTGGTGATTTCAATGATGCGCCCGCAAGCTCCTGGCTCTTGCAAAGCATCCAGGCACACCTGGGCCACCAGCCTTCTGGGAATGCTGCTGCTTTGTTGTTGATCAGCCCCGCTAAACACCACCCCTTCCTGCCCGGTGCGGCTGTCGTCTTCACTGAGGCCGCCTGGCCTAACAACCGTCCAATCCAGGCCACTCTGCTCAAGCCAACGCTCACCAAGCCGCTTCCAAACCAAGATCAGCCCAAACAGGTTGAGGGGGTGCCGCCAGCGCCCAGCGCAGAGCGAACTCACTAACACCACCCGAGACAGACCAACAGCTGTGCAGGCTCTGAGCTGAGAGCGCACACCAAAGGCATCCACCTGCAGGGGCCCCGCCAAATTGACCGACGGGCGTGCACCGGTGGCAATCACCAGGGCTGAGCAGCCATTGAGGGCATGGTGCAGCCCCTCAGCGGTGCTGAGCTCCAGCCTGAACACCTCCAAACGGCCCTGTTGCTCCGCCTCCGCAAGCTGCGGCGGCAATGTTGAGTTGGGCCGCACGATGGCTCGCACCACCAACCCCCGCTGCAAAGCCTCATCAACAATCCGCCAGCCGGTCTTGCCGGACGCACCAGAAACGGCGATTGGCCCCATGCGAGCAAGATCTGAATCGGCTTCTAGTCAACCGCGTCCTTGAGACCATCGGCGGCTTGGCGGCAAGCCCGCCGATGCGCTTTGGCAATGGCTGGATCGTTTTGGCAGAGGCGATGCCAACCCTGTTGCGTGAAGCACTGGGGCAAGATCGCGCGGCAAGCGATCTGCGCATCATCTGGCAGAAAGCGAATGCCATCAGCGCGGGCCAGCGACGCCGGAAGCGCCATCAAGGCCAACGCCAACACGCCGTGGACACACCGCATCGCATCAAGCCCCAAGACAGCACCAATGTGGCCGGTCTGGAAAAACCCTGAAGGCAGAGAAATATCTGCTCGCAGCTGCACACACTTCAGTTGTGAGCTGTCATTGAACGCCCATGGGCTGGATCCAGAACCTGTGGCGCCGCGATATCTACGCGCGCATGGCACGTCTCTACCGGCTGGGCCAGCCCGACACCAAGCGGATTGCACGATTGCGGGCCTTTGGCATGTCGCAACGCCAGATCGCCAACAACTTGGGCCTCAAACCCGAGCTGGTGAATAAGTCAGTCGGCCGCTACTACTCCTGAGCCACCAGCTGCCACAACCGCAGCCAAGCCAAAACACGGGTCATGCTGATCAGACCCAGGCCAATGCAAATGGGGCAATGGAGCGGTCCCACAGCACCATCATCACGGCATCAGCCAAGGATTCAGCTCATGGCTGTTGAGCTGTCATGGAATGGAAAAGGGGGTGATGACGTGTCCACCCCGCACCATCGTTACGCAAAAGATTTTTCCCTGAAGTAGCAGAAAAGCCCAGATTCACCCCTTCCCTCAGGGGCTTTTCACGCAACCTTGATCTGCCGCTTCAGGTGCCGGCGGAGAAATGGGGCAACCATGAAGAGATGTCAGAGACCACCTACCAAAAGCTGTTGGCGGCGTGGCGCTTTGAAGTGGTGCGCACGCAAGGC
>JAAXIH010000150.1 GCA_012270465.1 Synechococcus sp. | reverse complement strand
GAGGCTGCACTACGAGCCCGGGAGGAGCTGCTTCCGCTGGAGGGTTTACGGGGAGTCGGAGTGGCCATGGAGTGCTGGAGGTGTCGAGGGGATCAGAGGGGAGCGTTGAGATCCGGGTCAGCCGTCGGGAGCCCAGAAATCAATAATTCCGCCGATGGTGAGATCGGTTTGCACCGTTGGGTCGGGGCAGGCAAAGCGGGCTGCCGAACCGCTGGCTGTGAACACCCAATTGCCCGGTGACGCCCCCACAGGGTCAACGGCCACCAGCTGCTTGCCCTTGTTGTTCTCCAAGACGCGCAGGTTCATGTGATCGAGCCCACCGACCCGATAGCTGCACACCAATGACCCCACCACTTGCATGATTTCCATCAGCTTGCTGCCGCCGGTTTGGGGGCATCGGGGTCCCAGTGATCGATGATCCCGACGATCGTTAAATCGCTGGGATAGGACTTGCTACCAGCCGCCTCACGGGCCGCGGAACTACCCACGCAGATGACCCAGTCGCCAGGCTTGGCACCCACAGCATCGACGGCCACTTTTTTCGAGCTGCCGTCTTGAACGACCTGCAGGTGCTTGTGCTCGAAATCTGGAATCCGGTTCGTGGAGACCAGTGGCTTGATGACCTTGACGATGATCATGCTCAGTGACCTCCTGGGGTGGGGATGGTGATGGTGGACCGTACCGTTTCAGACGGCACGAAATGGTTGCGGTCGCGGACTGACAGCAACAGGTGCAGCAGGCCTTTCTCGAAGAGATCGCTGTAGCGGTTTTGCATGGCCGCCATCACCCGCTCACCGTTGGCGATGGCCCGTTCGCGGGCACCCGGCACGCTGCCGCGGTAGTCAAATCGCACCACCACCGGAATCGGCAGACCTCGGGTGACATTGAGACCGCTGAAGATCTTGATGCCGACATCGAGATCCGGGGCCCCCTCCTCCACCGTGTCGAGGTGGGCGAAGTAGGTGAGGTTGCGCAGATGGATCTCCTTAAAACCGATTCCCACGCCGATGAAGCGCTCGGCATGGCCGGCATCGCTGTAGTTGCCGCCGTGGAACTGCTTGACGTAGTCGATCTGGGAGATGTTGTTTTCGATCAAACGGGCAATGAATTGGTTCATGCCGGGATCAGTCGGCCCTGAGCAACCAGCCTCCACAGCCGCAGCAATGTGGGCGCGGGCAGAGGAGGGATCCAGACCAAGGGTCTCGGCATAGAGCTCGCGAGCATCCACCCACTGATCCAGGGCTGCCTCGCCATCGCGATCGGGCACATGCACACGGATGGAGTCGGTATCGGTATCAAGGCCGATCAGCAGCAGATCAACTGAAGCCCCGCAACAGAAACCCTTTTCCACCGCTTCACGGAAGGCCTTGAGCCGTGCCATGCCCTCAGAAACCGCCAGGCCGTCATCGGAACCATGGGCTGCGCAGCCCTCATGGCTGGGGTCAATGGAACTGAAGTGATAAACGACGCACTTCAGATAACGGGTCGGATCGTGGGCCGGATTGGGGTACCCCTCACGGGAGCGGCGATGCTCGGTTTTGACCCACCGTTCAACGGTGTCCTCAATGTCGAAGAGGGCCCCTGCATGGGGACGCCGGCGCACACAGCTCAGCGGAATGCGCAGGGCATAGGCGATGGCGTGGGCAAGCCGGCCATCAGCACAAGGCGTGATGTCGAGCAGGTGAAAGCCGCAGTCGAACAGGAACTGATCAAAGGCTTCGCCTTGATTGCCAGCTAGCGGATCATCTGAGAAGAACTGGTCGCTAATGCGCTGGTAGGTCTCAAACACGCACCAGGCATAGAGGGTGCGCATGTCGAGTTGGCCAACCCAAGCGTTCTCAAGGATCGGCTGCGGCAAGGCGAATCCCAGCTCGGCATGGGCCAGGGCCTGAGCCACCTCAGGGAAACGGGGCTCATGCTGCTGAAACGAGAGCTGCTGCAGCACCGGAACGATGCGATCAAAGGCTCCTTTGACCTGCTGCTCGTAGCGCTGCAGCTCCGCATTGCGAGTTGGATCGCTCAGGGGGTGCTGGTCACGCGGCCACACAGCTGAGCTAGGTCGACGCGCAGCGGCATTACCACCAGCACGATCGGCCAGGCTGCTCACCATGGCGGAGCGACGGCGCGGAGCCGTCGGTGCCATGGGGCGCTGAAGATTGCCGCGACGGGCACGCATCAGCCGCGGGCGCCACCGGAAACGGTGATGAGGGAACCCTTATCGGTGTTGCCGCTGGAACCAGTCACAGGGCTCACGGGCAGGGGAACCTCGTCATTGCGCTTCTGCTGCATCATCACCATGGCGTTCATGGGGCCGACCCGAGAGGGGTTGCGCCGGCGTGCCGAAGCACCTTCGGTGCCGGTCACGTGGCTGCCGCGATCCCAGTCATCGCCAGTGATCTTGGTGCCAGAGCCCTCACCGGTCACCCGGGAAGCGGGGCGCTGATCCTCATCCATCGACACCGGGGCTTGGGCTTGAACGCGGGCCTGCAGAGCAGCAGCATCGTTGCGGTCAAAGCGGAACTGCTCGGTGCCAGTCACCTTGCCGCCAGCCATGTCGAAGGGGCCGGTGATACGACCACCTTGCTCGTAGGTGCTGCCGGTGACCTGGCCGGTGCGAGCGCGCTCTTCCATGGCGGCCTGGGCCGGGGATTGAACGCTGAACTGCTGAAAGCTTTGGCCTTTCAGGGCTTGGGGAAAATCCGCACCGCGGCCGGAAGCACAGTTCGCAGCCTGTTGATCAGCACCTACATAAGGAGTGCCGGTGACGTCTTCACAGGCGCCACGCTCGGCTCCAGTCATCACACCGCCAATGCCGGGCTGAATGCCGGTCATGCGGTTGGAGTTGCGAACGGGGGTGCGCTCACGCACGCTGTCGAC
>JAAXIH010000238.1 GCA_012270465.1 Synechococcus sp. | reverse complement strand
TTGCTGTTGGCGGCCACCCGGTGGATGCGATCGCGAATCTCACCGGTGATGTGGGGGATCACCTGCACGGTGCCGCCGTTGTAATCACCGCGGCGCTCTTTGTTGATCACCGATTGATACACCGAGCCGGTGGTCACGCTGTTCAAGCGCGACATGGCGGTGTCGGTGAAGCGTTCGTAGTGGCCCAGGTCCAGATCGGTTTCGGCGCCGTCTTCGGTGACGAACACCTCCCCGTGTTGGAACGGGCTCATGGTGCCCGGATCCACGTTCAAGTAAGGATCCAGCTTCAGGATTGAAACCCGGTAGCCGCGGCTTTTCAGCAGCCGGCCCAAGCTGGCGGCCACGATTCCTTTGCCGATGCTGGAGACAACTCCGCCGGTGACAAAGACGAACTTGGCCATGGGCTGATCGGCAACATGCCAATTTACCGCTGCAGTCCACCAGCTTTGTCGCCGTGCGCACCCTCTTGATCAGTGGCGCCAGCCGCGGGATCGGCCGGTCCATCGCTGAGCGCCTGCTGGCCGATGGCCACCGGCTCAGCTTGGGGCTCAGAAACCAGCAAGCGTTGGCTGGCACCGCCTTGGATCCAGCCGTGGCTGGTGCTGATCGGGTGCTGCTGCATCCCTACGACGCTGAGGATCCGGCAGCGGCGGACGCCTGGGTTCAAGCCAGCACCGATCACTTCGGTGGTTTCGACAGCGTGATCCACAGCGCTGGGATCTTCAGCCGGGCTGGGGTGTTGTTTGAGCCCGGCCAAGAGGAGGAGATCAACCGCACCATGGCCGTGAATTTGATGGGGCCCTGGTGGCTGACGCGGGCGGCTTGGCCGCAGCTGGCGGCCCATGGCGAAGGGCGGCTGCAGGTGCTGGTCTCGATGAGCGGCAAACGCAGCAAGGGGCGTTTGGCGGCTTACACCGCCAGCAAATTTGCCCTGTTGGGGCTCTGCCAAACCATGCGCAACGAGGGCTGGGAGGCGGGCATCCGCGTGACCGCCATTTGCCCGGGCTGGGTGAACACCGACATGGCCGCGGCGGTGCAGGCCATCCCTGCTGAGGCGATGACCCAACCGCAAGACATTGCTGCTTTATCGGCGGAGCTGTTGCGCCTGCCCAATTCGGCGGTGCCCTTTGAGCTGGCGATCAATTGCACCTTGGAGCGCTGAGCTCAGCTCTCCAGCAGCGCCCGCAGCATCCAGGCGGTCTTTTCGTGGATCTGCAGCCGTGCATTGAGCAGATCAGCGGTGGGGCCATCACCCGCGGCCTCCGCCAAAGGCAGCACGCCGCGAGCGGTGCGGGCCACGGCTTCATGGCCCCGCACCAGTTCGGCCACCATCGCCAGGGCTTCCGGTGATTCGCTGCACTCTTCAATGCTGGAGAGTTCGGCGTAGCGGCGGCCTCCCATCGGAGCCAGCTGGCCGAGGGCGCGGATCCGCTCGGCGATTTCATCGAGGGCCGTCCACAGCTCGGTGTACTGCTCCATGAACATCGTGTGGAGCGAGGTGAACATCGGCCCGGTCACGTTCCAGTGGAAGCCGTGGGTCTTGAGATAGAGCACGTAGCTATCGGCCAACAGGCGGCCCAAGCCTTCGGCAATTTCAAGGCGCTGGTTGGTGGGAATGCCGATGTCGATGGGTGGAGCGAGATGGGCCATGACGGCTGCAGTGGGGAATGAGGCGGTGGGATTGCAGGAGGAGTGGGAGACCTAATCGAGGTCTTCCATGTAGTCGCGGACGCGGCCGCGGCGCTCGGGCAGGCGCAATTTGTGCAGCGCCCGCGATTCGATTTGGCGCACCCGCTCGCGGGAGAGATCCAGGGTTTTGCCAATCTCCGCCAGGGTTTGGGGCGTGTCGTCATCGAGCCCGAAGCGCAGCCGGATCACGCGGGCTTCGCGGCCGCTGAGCTCATTGAGCAGGCCGAGCAGGTCGTCGTGGAGCTTTTCGCGGGTGAGCCGCTGCTCGGGGGTGGGCATGCCGTCTTCGAGCAGGTCGCCCAGTTCGGTGTCCATGTCACGGCCAACGCGGGTGTCGAGGGACACCGAGCGCGGAACCCGCATCAGGGTTTGGCGCACCACCTCTTCCGAGAGCTGAAGTTCTTGGGAGAGATCCTTGAGCGTGGCGGTGCGGCCCAGGCGGCTGGCGATGTCGCGCTGGGCTTTTTTGATGCGGTTGAGCTTTTCGGTGATGTGCACCGGCAAGCGGATCGTGCGGCTCTGGGTGGCGATGGCGCGGGTGATTCCCTGGCGGATCCACCAGTAGGCGTAGGTGCTGAAGCGGAAGCCGCGGGTGGGGTCGTACTTCTCAACGCCCCGTTCCAGGCCCAGGGTGCCCTCTTGCACCAGATCAAGCAGCTCCATGCCGCGGTGCTGATACTTCTTGGCAACCGCCACCACCAGGCGCAGGTTGGCCTGGATCATGCGCTCTTTGGCGCGGCGTCCATGCAGCAGTTGCCGCTGCAGATCGCCTGGGCTCATGTCGAGCAACTCCGCCCAGGCCTTGTTGCCCAATTGCACCTGGGCGCGCAGATCGGCCGCACTTAGCCCACAGGCCTGAGCCCATTGGCTCTGGGAGGGTTGATGGCCCAGCTTTGAGGTTTCCCGCAGCCGTTGCTCCTCAAGAGCCTCCAGGCGAGCTACGTCGGGGTGTTTTGAGCAGAGGCCGCGGCGCTCCACCACAAGCTGTTCTCGCTTTTGGACAAGCCGAGCGAGAGTGAGCTCCTCTTCATGGCTGAGCAGGTCAACGCGGCCGATGTCCTGCAGATACAGGCGCACCAGGTCCGCAGTTGAGCGGCGTTTGGAACTGGCCTGACGGTTTGTCATGGCCGCTCCCAAAGGACAGTCTCAACTTGGACTTATCTGCGACAAGAGGAAAATTCTGATTCAGTTTTCTTCCGGTTCCACCCAGGTGCT
>JAAXIH010000175.1 GCA_012270465.1 Synechococcus sp. | reverse complement strand
TCTTCCAAGATGGCCTGATCGGAGCCTGCACCACGGAGCAGGAAGCCTTGGCCCACGCGGCTCAAGCCCCTGATTTGGTGCTGGTGACCGAAGACCTGGAGCAGGGCTATGGCATCAGCCTGGTGCGTGAGCTGCGCCAGCGCTGGCCGGAATGCATTTGTTTGTTGTTCCTGCGCCGCGAAACCCAGGAGGTGGTGCGTGAGGCCCTCGATGCCGGGGCCCAAGGGGTGATCTTTGTGTCCTCGCTTGGCAGTGGTGACGGCGACTTCATGAAGGCCATTGCCCGCACCTTGGAAGGCGGCACCTATTTCCCAGGCCCTGTGCGGGATGCAGCCGCGTTCCATCCAGGCGATTCAGCTGAGGGGCTTGAGGCCCTCGATCAGCTCTCTGGCCGGGAGCAAGAGGTGCTGCAGGCCCTCAGTGAGGGCTATTGCAACCGAGAGATTGCCCAGCGGTTGTTCATCTCCCAGGAAACGGTGAAAACCCACGTCAGCACCGTGATTGGCAAGTTGGGGGTGCGTGATCGCACCCAAGCAGCGGTGATGGCCCTGCGGATGGGGTTACTCAGCGCGGTTTAAATCGTTTTACGGAATTGTTTTCACACTGAAGGCAGTCCGTTTGTCTCTGCCATGGCTGATATCACCGAAGCTCCCGTCGTCGATACCACCGCCGACATCATCGAAACCCATCCTCTGGTTGATAACGATGAGCTCCATGCCGGTGTGGCTGAGCGGCTCCGCCACTCTCAAGAGTTTGGCAGTGCCCTGTGGGATGCCACCAAGGACTACCTGCAGAAGATGAACCTCACCGCTGAGGAGCGCAATCAGGTGGGTGATTGGCTGCACCAGAAAAAAGACAAGTTCCAGAGCAAGGTGGTCGAGCAGCTCCACAAGCTGCACAAAGTTGACGACAACCAGCTCTGAAGAAGCGGCTGGCTTCAGTGCTCACCCTCCCCTTCAAACAGGGTGCTGAGTGGTTCGCTGGCGATTCCCTCCACCTCGCGCAGGTAACGGGCCAACACGTCGCTTTGGCCGTGGGTCACATACACCTGTTGGGCCTTGGAGTCGCGCACGGTTTGCAGCAGCCCGGGCCAATCGGCGTGATCGCTGAGCACGAAGCCGCGTTCGTAGCCCCGCCTCCTGCGGGCTCCGCGCACGGCCATCCAGCCTGAGGCGAAGCCTGTTTGCGGCGCCTTGAAGCGCTTCATCCAGGGGCTGCGGTGCGCCGAGGGGGGCGCCAGCACCAACCGCCCCGCTAGATCGGCGTTACGCGGCAATGAGCTCACTGGTTCGGTGGGCACCATCGCAATGCCCTCATCGCGATAGGCCTGGGTGATCGGCACCATGGCGCCATGCAGCAGCACCGTGTCGCGAACGCCGAGCTGATGCAGCTCAGCCAGTAGCCGTTGGGCTTTGCCGAAGGCGTAGCAGAACAGCAGCGATGCCCGCTCAGGAGCCTCGCGCCACCACTGCAGTAGATCAGCCGCCACCTGGTGGCCAGCTGGCCAGCGGTAGATCGGCAAGCCAAAGGTGGCTTCGCTGATCAACACATCGGTGCTCACCACCGAAAACGGATCACAACTGGGATCGCTGTCGCGTTTGTAGTCGCCACTGACCAGCCAGGTTTCACCGCCGGCTTGCAGGCGGATTTGGGCGGAACCGAGCACATGGCCAGCGCTATGGAACGACACGCGTGCATCGCCAATGCGGTGCTCATCGCCGTAGTTCACGCCATGGAGATTGATCTGCTGCCCTAGCCGTTGCCGCAACACAGCAGCGCTGCGGCCAATCGCCCAGTACTCGCCGCAGCCAGGGCGGGCATGGTCGGCGTGGGCATGGGTGATGAGCGCCCGCGGCACGGGCCGCCACGGATCAATCCAAGCGTTGGCGGCTTGGCAGAAGAGCCCTTCGGGGGTGTGCTCGATCAGCGGCTTAGCTCCAACATCCGCTCGATGGGCTTGAGCGCCTGCAAGCGCAGGGATTCATCGAGTTCGATCGCTGGTTCCAGGGTTTCGAGGCACTGCTCCAACTTGTCGAGGGTGTTGAGCCGCATGTGGGGGCAGGCATTGCAGCTGCAGCCATCGAGGCCGGGCACGGCATGGAACTCCTTGTTGGGGACCGCCTTGCGCATCTGGTAGAGGATCCCCGGCTCGGTGAGCACGATGAAGCCGCTGGCTTCACTCGATTGGCTGTAGTTCAGCAACATGCTGGTGGAGCCAATGAAATCGGCTAGATCAAGCAGATGCTGCTCGCATTCGGGGTGGGCGATCACCGCGGCATCGGGGTGAGCGGCCTTCAAGCCCAGCAGGGCCTCTTCACTGAAGGTTTCATGCACCATGCAGCTGCCGGGCCAGAGCGTGAGCTCGCGGCCCGCTTGGCGCGAGACCCAGCGGCCCAGGTTTTGATCAGGAGCGAACAGAATCGGTTGCTCGCGTGGCACCGACTGCACCATGGCCACGGCATTGCTGCTGGTGCAGATCAGATCGCTTTGGGCTTTGATCGCCGCTGAGCAGTTGATGTAGCTGATCACCACGTGATCGGGATGCTCTGCCTTGAACTGCGCAAAGCCATCGGCGGGGCAGGCATCAGCGAGCGAACAGCCGGCGTTGAGATCTGGTAGCACCACTGTTTTTTGCGGGCTGAGGATCTTGGCGGTCTCCGCCATGAAATGCACCCCGCAAAACACGATCACCTCGGCATCGGTGTTGGCGGCTTTGCGGGAGAGTTCCAAGGAATCACCGATGAAGTCGGCGATGTCTTGGATGGCGTCGTCTTGGTAGTAGTGCGCCAGGATCACGGCACGGCGTTGCTGCCGTAGCTGCGCAATTCGTTCGACCTGGTCCAGGCGCGGAGCGGCGGACTGAGTGGCGGCAAACACGCGGGAAGTGGAAGGCGCAGTGCCCTAAGAGTAGAAACGCCTGCGCGCCTTCCTGTGCTGCGACTTGCCATCGCTGGAGATCTCCACGGTCAGTGGGACCAGGCCGATGCCACGTTGCTGCAGATTCTCAAGCCCGATGCCCTGCTGGTGGTGGGGGATCTGGCCGATGGCGATGTGCGCTTGCCGCGGTTGCTGCGGGAGTTGCCGCTGCCGGTGGCCTGCGTGCTTGGAAACCACGATGCCGCTCGCGATGCCAGTGGCCGCACCCTGGCGCGCATGGAGCAAGCCCTCGGTGACCTGCACTGCGGCTGGGCCCTGAAGCAGCTGGATCCAGCTCCCCTCTCGGTGGTGGGTGGCCGGCCAGGCAGTGCAGGCGGAGGGTTTTATCTCTCTCCAGCGGTCGTGGCCCATTGGGGTGAGCTCAGCCTGTTTGAGTCGGCGCAGCGCATCACGGCAGCCGCTCTGCAAGCACCATCCGATCGTCCGCTGGTGTTGCTGGCCCACAGCGGTCCCACCGGGTTGGGCAGTGATGCCGCCGATCCCTGCGGCCGTGATTGGAAGCGCCCTGCCTGTGATTGGGGTGATCAAGACCTGCAGGAAGCGATCCGCCAGATCCGCAAACACCGTCCCCTGCCGTTGGTGATCTTTGGCCACATGCACCACCGCTTGCGGCATGGGGCCGGCCAGCGCCGCACTGTGCTGCAAGACCGGCAGGGCACCACCTATCTCAATGCTGCTTGTGTTCCCCGCCATGGCATCGATGCCAGCGGCAGGCCTTGGCGTCATTTCTCTTGGGTGGAGCTGGCGGCCAATGGCGAGGTCCAACTGGCGGCACACCGCTGGTATGGCCTCGATGGCGCGGTGATGGAGCAGCAGATGTTGCTGGATTCCAAGGGTCTTGTTTCCAGCTGATTGGCTATGCCGTAACTAGGTTAATGCGACACATAGGCTAAAAGCAGTTAGCAAGTGGTATTTGCATATGTCGTAAGTAGGTGTCACGCTATGGGCACGCACTTACGGCACAAGCTCGATGGCACTCGTTGGTTATGCGCGTTGCTCCACGACGCACCAGGAGCTTGAGCACCAGCTCGAAGGGCTCAAAGCCGCCCTGGTTGATCAGCTCTTCAGTGAGCACATCTCCGGTGCTGCCCCTTTCTCTGAGCGGGTTGAGCTGCAGCGGGCCATTGATGCCTGCCAGCCTGGTGATGAGCTCTTAATCCCCAAGCTCGATCGCCTCGGCCGAACCATGGAGGACTGCGTCAGCCGGGTGGCTGAGCTGCTCGAGCGCGATGTGCACGTGCGAACCCTGGACGGGCGCGTCGATACCAAAGGGCTTGGAACCATGGCCAAGCCGGTGGTTGGGGTCTTGGCGGCGGCGGTGCAGGTGGAGCGTGAGCTGTCGATGGAGCGCTCCCGTGAGGGCATCCAGGCGGCCCGCAACAAGGGAGTGCCCTTTGGCCCTAAGCGCAAATACACCAATGATCAGGCTGAGCACGTTCGCGACTTGCGGGCTCAGGGCAAAAGCTATGGCGCGATCAGCAAAGCCACTGGCCTCACGGTGAGCACGGTGCGCCGGATTCTGGGGGTGGTCTAAATGGAAGAGACCGAAGACTTTTTTCGGCCCGCCTGGATGGTGCCGCCGCCCCGCCAGCACCGCCTGGCCTGGGAGTTGTGGCAGCGCGGTGATGTTTGGCGGATGCTGGCCAAAGCTCTCACCGATGCTGATCTGGCTTGGGCGCAGCAGCGCGGCGATGAGCCTGCCCACTAGCCCTGTGCCCTAAAGCGATGTTGGTGGTGGCATGCATCAGTAGCCATGGCTTTGGCCATGGCGCCCGCGTGGCGGCGCTGCTGCAGGCTCTAGCGCTGCGTGAGCCGGACTGCCGCTTTGTGCTCACTACCGCATTGCCGGCTGCATTTCTGCGGCGAACCTTCGTCGGTCTCAATTACGAGCACCGGCCCTGCCAGTGGGATGTGGGCGTGGTGCAGGCCGATGCTCTTGGCAGTGATCCGGCTGCCACTGTGCAGGCCTTGCAGCGCTTGGAGCGGCAGCTGCCTGGGCAAATCGAAACGGAAGCCCGCTGGTTGGAGCACTGGCGCCAGCCCCATGAGCCTGCGGTGATCGTTGCCGATGTGCCTCCGGCCGCTGCCCGCCTGGCTGGGCGGCTGGGTTGGCCGTTGCTCTGGCATGGCAATTTCGGCTGGGATTCGATTTACGCAGACCTCGGCGGTCCTTTGCAGGAGTGGGCCGAGCTGAGCTTGGCCGACTACCGCTGCGCTCAAGCGGTGTTGCGCTGCCCCTTTGCCTTGCCGATGCCGTGGGGCGTGCCGCAGCACCCCCTTGGTTTGGGTGCCAGTGAGCCCCGCTTTCAGCCTGGAGTCCTCGCGGAGCGTCTCAATTGGCGCAGCGACAAGTCGCGCTCAGCCTTGCTTTGCTTTGGTGGTTTGGGCTTGCCGGTGGATCCGGCTCTGCTGGAAAGCTGGCCTGAATGGCAGTTCATTGTTGTCAATGAAGCCCTGGCGCAGGCCGCTAATGCCACTTGGCTTGCTGAGGAATTTCGGCCGGTGGATGTGATGCCCCTGTGCTCGGTTGTGATTACCAAGCCCGGCTACAGCACCTTTGCCGAAGCCCTCTCGCAAAACTGTGGCTTGATCGTGGTGGAACGCCACGGCTTTGCAGAGGCTGATGTTCTGCAGAAAGGCTTGCAGCAGCATGGTTTTCACCGCCTGCTGAGTCGCCTGGCTTTTGAGCAGGGCCAGTGGCAGCTGGAGCAGCCGTTGTCGGCTCCTTGGGGGCAACCCTTGCCCACCGATGGGGCTGATGCGGCCAGTCAATTCGTGTTAGCAGCCCTCTCTCAATCGCGCTGAGGTTGTCTTTTCAATCTCGGCGTTTTTTCTCTTATTGGTTCTATCGAATCGCTCTGAAGTGAGCCCTTAAGAAATAAGGCCTCTGCTTGGTTTCGAGGCAAACAAGCAGCCAAGGACAATTTATTATCCGTCCGCAGAATAATCCCATCTGTCTCAAGTTTGGGCATATTTGCGCCGATTGCTTCTCGTGCTGTGTCACGAGCGCTCCCGTTAATTCCTTATTTCTGATGCTTCAGCGCCCACAAGCTTCCAAGCTGTTTGCTGCTGCTCTGGTGGCACCAATGGCTGTGCTGCCGGCTGCTCCTGCTGTTGCTGCTGGAGCTGGAACGGAAGCAACCGCTGATCATCAAGCCACTGAGTTGGCTCAGTTGCGTTTTCCCCGTCTGCGCATGCCAAGCGTGCCGCGGATGCCGCGTGTCTTTGCGATTACCCCTGAGCGCCGCGCCCTGCTCAACACCATTCGCTACGCCGAAGGCACCTGGAAAGAAGGTGCTGATATTGGCTACCGCGTGATGTTTGGCGGTTCGCTGATGAAAACCCTGGATCGGCATCCCGACCGGGTGAACTACACCAGTGGTTATGCCAGCGCAGCTGCTGGGGCTTATCAGTTCATGCCCGCCACTTGGCGCATCGCTGTGCGTGCTTTGGATCTCGTTGGCTTTGGCCCCCATGCCCAAGATCAGGCTGCTCTTTATTTGATCCAAAAACGCGGCGCCATGGGTTTGGCTGATGGTGGTGTGCTCACCCCTCAGCTGGCCGCCAAGTTGGCTCCGGAGTGGGCATCTTTCCCCACCCTTCGCGGCTACAGCTACTACGGCCAACCGGTTGTGAAATATGGCCGCCTTAAGCGTTTCTATGACGCCAATCTGCAGAAGCTGCGCCGCATGCATCCTGCAGTTGCCTTGATTGAAGATCCTCAGGTGATTGAGGCTCCTGCTGAGCCCTGCAACGACGACAGCTTGGAGTGCATGCTCGCCAAGGTCAGCGAGGGCCTTTGATCTAGGCGTTATCGCCTGCTTGGCTGTTGCGGCTGGTGAAGTATTGGGCCAAGAGGTAGGCGGCCACGCTGCTGCCAACAAATCCAAGGATGTTGCGGGTTAGCGGTAACCAATCAGCCGTGCGGGTGACGACAGGCCCGATTCCGAATACGCCAAACAAAATTACCCAGAGCGGTGAGAGCAGCAGCACCCACGACCAGGCGATGGCTGGGCCGGGTTCCCGTGGGAATGCCGCAATTCCCACGATCAATCCACCCAGGATCGATGTCATCAACGTCAGAATCCACTGCTCTTGGGGCAATCCAGGCACCACCTGACAGCCACCTCGTTCCAAGCAGATTTCAACGGCTTCGAGAGCATCAAAAATGGCGCCGTCTTCGCCGTGGTCGCGCACATAAAACTGGTTGCCAAAGCGCGTTTGCAGCTCAACCCAGTAAGTGCGCGGCATCAGCGCAAAAAAGGCGTCGCCCACGTTGAAGTTCAGCAAATTGCCGCCCCGGGGATCGGCAATCAGCAGCAGGCTGCGCTCATCGATCTGCCAGAAATCGCGGACGGCCAGCCCTGGCGTTTGATCGAACTGGGTCAGCACCCGCAATTTCCAGCCCACCTTGGATTCCACCTCCTCGAGCTCCTGCTCCAGGTTTTTGCGCTGGCTATCGGTCAGGATCTTGGCCAGATCAATCACAGGCGTGGGTTGATCCGGTAAGACCGAGGGGTCATCAATGGCGAGGGCGGCTGATGGCTGCCAAAGGCACAACAGCAATGCACAGATGGCAGACAGCAACCAGCGGGGCATATCCAACGGCATAGAGGTGATGCATTCTCGTTGATGTCCAGCGGAGGTGTGGTGGAACAGCAGCAGAGCTCTTGGCTGGTGCAGCGCCTTGAGGCCAAAGCTGGGCCGCAGAGCTTTGTGGAGGTGATGGATTGGCTGCTGAATGACCCTCAGCACGGCTATTACGGCAGCGGTCAGGTGCGCTTTGGCGCTCAAGGCGATTTCGTCACCGCTCCCACCCAGGGTCCGGTGTTTGCCGAACTGCTGCGCCGCCAGCTCTGGCCTTGCCTGGAGGCGTTAGCCGCCGAGTCAGGACCACTGACATTGATCGAGTGGGGGCCAGGTGATGGCCAATTGATGTGCGATCTCATCGCTGGGATCAGCGCCGAAGCCCCGGCTTGGTGGGACCGGCTGGAGTTGGTGTTGGTGGAGAGCAGCCCGGCGTTGCAGCTGCGTCAGCAGCAAACTTTGGCTGGGGCGCCTGTCCAGGTGCACTGGTGTGATCCGCAGCAGCTGGGGGCTGAACCGCGCCGTGGATTGATCCTGGCCCATGAGCTCATCGATGCCTTGCCCGTGCAGCGCTTCGGCCTGCACAACGGCCGTTGGCATGAGTGGCTGGTGGGTCTCGATGGGCAACAGCAACCTTGCTGGCAACTGGGGGGGGCTTTGGCACCTGATGTGCTGGGGCAATTGGAGCAGCTGGGTTTGCCGGCCGGTGGTGGCGGGCGCCCTGAGGGCTGGAGCAGTGAATGGTGTCCGGTGATGGGGCCTTGGCTGGAGCAGGCGAGAGCTTGTTTGAGCCAGGGATGGCTGCTGGCGATCGACTACGCCATGCCGGCCGCGCGCTATTACGCCCCCAGCCGTGATGGCGGAACCTTGCTGGCCTGCCGCGAGCAGCGCACCAGCACCGACTTGCTGTGTGATCCCGGCCGCATGGACCTAACGGCCCATGTGTGCACAACCCTGGTTGAGCAGTTGGCGGCCTCGGCCGGTTGGCGCTGGCAAGGGGCTGCCCTGCAAGGGGAGGTGCTCTTGCAGTTGGGTTTGGCCCAGGAGATCACGGCCCTTTCAGAGCCTGGGCCACTGCCTTTGGCTGATCGACTCAGCCGCCGCGAACAACTGCTGCGCTTGGTGGATCCCCACCTCTTGGGCGGTTTTTGGTGGATGTTGCTGGAAAGCGATGCACTGCCCTTGCCGCCTAGGCCTCCCTGCCCCCCTGCCTGGTGGCCCAGCTGAGGTCTTCAAAGACGATTGGACTCGTCGCTTGCATTGCTCTGCAGTAACTGAGCAATGCCATTCCCAAACGACCAATCCTCTGGATTGCTGGGTGTGATGCTGATGAAGAGGTCTTCAGGCCGCAAGCCAAGCCGAGCAAACTCGGCGGCGATCAGCTTGTAGAAGTTGGTCTTCATCTCACGGCTTCTCGGGGACGATGTGATTTGCAAGAGGATGGGTGGCTGCGCTGATCGATCAATCCCCCACATGGTTCGCTGAATCCGCATCCTTGATGGCGGGCGCTCAGTGATCAGGTAAAAGCCACCGTTCTCTGGAATCCCCCAGGCTTTCACTAAGCAGGCATGAACTGCTTCATGGATCTGGTCAATTTGATCATTTGGCATCCCTTGCCAAACATTGATGTTGACCAAAGGCATGGCTGGAAGGCTGTGTAGGCAGATTCTTGCGGAGATGTCTTGAAGCGCTGAGATCAACCAACCCTGTGATCAGCCTCTTCAATCAAAGAATTCCCTGCTTGCTGTGCCGGTGGATTCAATCTGGCTCAGTTGCCCAAGGTTTGCTGATTGACGCACTGGGACTGGCTTTTTGGGGAAACCAAAGGAGACCCACGGCCGCTAGGAATCCTCCCTAAGGTCAATGAAGTTATGTAAAGCCCATGCGTGTCATGGCTCAATCCATCGGTCTTTTGCTTCTACGTGTCTGCGTTGGAAGCGTTCTCATCCATCACGGCTACGACAAGCTTGCTGATATTCAGGGTTTTGCTGATTCGGTCGTCAAACCCCTTCATTTGCCCTTTCCTGTTCTTCTGGCCTACATCGCCGCTTACTCCGAGATTGTTGGAAGTTGGCTGATGATTGTTGGCTTGGGAGCACGTCTCGGTGGCCTGGCTGTGTTGGGCACGATTTCCGTCGCGATCTATCACTCGATTGTTGTGACCGGTGGATTCAATATCTACGCACTGGAACTTTTGATCCTTTATTTCGGCGGCTCGGCTTGCGTGGCTCTTAATGGTCCCGGTCGTTTTTCGTTGGACTTTTTGATCATTCGCGCCATTGGCATGAGCTCTTCACCTCTGAAAGCATTTGTGATGCGTCGCCCTCAGCTCGACGAGCTGGAGGATCTCGTTGCAGTGCCTGTCACCACCAACGACAAGTACTGAGGCATTGGCTGCACTGCCAATCAGCAGTTGTTGATTGGTCGCTTGATTCCTCATGGCTCGTCGAGCTCGGGATTAGGTTTTGCCAATGCCTAACTCCTGCTGCCCTCCCGATCACCGGGATGCCATCGACGAGCGCTACGGCGCAGCTGCTTTGGAGCAAGAAGCCTGTCTCTGCGCGGCTGTGCCCTTTGATCCTGCGTTGTTGAAGGTCATCCCCGATGAGGTCGTGAGCCGTGATTACGGCTGCGGTGACCCCACCCGCTGGGTTCGCCCTGGCGATCGTGTGCTCGATCTGGGCAGCGGCAGCGGTAAGAACGCCTTTATTTGCAGTCAGCTGGTGGGCGCTGAGGGTTCGGTGCTCGGACTCGACCGCAATCCCAACATGCTGGAGCTGGCTAGTAGTGCCTGCGGCTCAGTGGCGAGCCAAATCGGTTACGGCAATGTCTCGTTCCGGCGTGCTGAGATCGATCAACTGGCTGAGGATCTCGATGGTCAGCCCTTGCTGTCCGATGGCTGCATCGATGTGGTGCTGAGCAACTGCGTCTTGAATTTGGTGCAGCCGTCTCGGCGCGGCCAGCTGCTTCAAGAGATCAGGCGCGTCACAGCACCTGGTGGCCGTCTAGCGATCAGCGACATCATTTGCGACAAGCCGGTGCCGCTGGAGTTGCAGCAGGATCCCGACCTGTGGAGCGGTTGCATCAGTGGCGCTTGGCTGGAGGCGGAGTTCTGCTCAGCGTTTGAACAGCTGGGCTTCCGCAAGGTCACACTGGTGGATCGCCAAGAGAACCCCTGGCAAGTGCATGCCGGCATTGAGTTCCGATCGGCAACCCTGACCGCCGAGCTGCCCTGCTGTTAGGCCTCGTCGAGGCTGGTGGCTTTGAGCGCTGCAACGGCAGCTTCAAGGTCCACGTCGTCGCGAATTACTACCTGGCCGATGGCGGTGGGCAGTACAAAGCGGACCCGGCCGTTTTGCACTTTTTTGTCCCGCAGGATCGCGGTGCGGATCGCTTCGGTGTCTAGCTCAGGCGCTTGCCATGGCAGACCGCAGCGCTTCAGCAGAGCCAACTGGCGCTGCTGCTCGTCTGCGCTCCACAGCCCAAGCCGCTGACTCAGCAGACCAGCGGCATGCATGCCGATCCCAACCGCTTCGCCGTGCAGGTAGGTGCCGTAACCCGTCAGGGTTTCCACCACATGGCCCAGGGTGTGGCCGTAATTGAGGATCGCCCGCAAGCTGCCTTCGCGTTCGTCGTGGGCCACCACCCGAGCCTTGGCCGCTGCGGAACGGCGCAGGATCTGCTGCATCAGCGTTGAGCCGATGGCCTCGAGGCTGTCCAAGGGCCCGTGGGCCTCGAGGGCCTCAAACAGCACCGGATCGCCAATCACGCCGTACTTGATCACTTCGGCCATGCCGGCATGAACTTCACGGATCGGCAGCGTGCTCAAGGTGGCTGAATCAATCATCACCAGCCTTGGCTGGTGAAAGGCACCGATCAAGTTCTTGCCGCCGGGATGGTTCACGCCGGTTTTGCCGCCAATGGCGGCATCCACCATCGCTAGCAGCGTGGTGGGCACTTGCACCACGGCAATACCCCGCAACCACGTGGCGGCCGCAAACCCGGTCATGTCACCCACCACTCCGCCGCCGAGCGCGAGCATCAACGAGCTGCGCTCAAGCTGCATGGCGTAGGCCTTGTCGTGGATCTGAGCCACGGTGGCCGGGGTCTTTTGCTCTTCACCGGCTTCGATCACCAGCAGCTCGGCCTCATAGCCAGCGGCGCTCAGCGATCCCATCACCGTGGCGCCGTAGTGCTCGGCGACCACGGGATTGGAGACCACCAAAATTTTGGTGCCGGCCCGGATGGCTTGTTCTTTGAGGCGCTCGCCCAGCTGCTGCAGCGAGCCCTGGCCGATCACGACGTCATAGGGGCGCGTCAGCTCCACCGTCACGGTTGTCATCGCGCCGCCGCTGTCCATCGACACCACAGAACCAGAGCCTCTGAATGTATGGCCTGTTTGGCTCACAATGCGCAGGCAGTGATCCGAAGGCATGCGCCGCTCCCCCTGGCTCCCTTGGCTTTTTGTGGCGCCGGCCATGGTGTTGGTCTGCCTCACCGTGCTGGTGCCGGCGTTGATGGCGCTGTTGATGAGCTTCACCCGCTCGGGCCTCGATGTCAGTGAGCCACTGCAGTGGATCGGTTTGGCCAACATCCAGCGGCTGCTCGCTGACCCGATGTTTCTGCGGGTGCTCGGCACCACGGCGATCTACCTGGTGGGCGTGGTGCCGCCGATCGTGCTGGGGGCCTTAGCCCTGGCGGTGTTGGTGAACCGCGCCTTGCCGGGGATGTATTGGTTCCGTGGTGCGTTTTACACGCCGGTGTTGGTGTCGATCGTGGTGGCGGCCATCGCCTTCCGCTGGCTCTATGCCGAAAACGGCTTGATCAATGGCTGGGGCCAAGCGCTGTTTGGTGATGCCTTCACGCCGATCGGTTTTCTCACCGATCCTCTGCTCGCCTTGCCCTCGGTGATGTTGGTGACCCTGTGGAAAGGCCTCGGCTACTACATGGTCATTTTTTTGGCCGGGTTGCAGGGCATTCCCAAAGACCTCTATGAAGCCGCTGAGCTCGATGGCAGCGTTGGCTGGCGGCAACACCTCGACATCACCTTGCCGCTGCTGCGTCCCTATGTGGCGCTGGTGGCCGTGATTTCAGCCATTGCGGCCACCAAGGTGTTTGAAGAGGTGTTTTTGATGACCCAGGGGGGACCTGCTGACTCCACCCGCACCGTTGTCTATTACGTCTATGACTTGGCCTTCCAGGAGCTGGAGATCAGTTACGCCTGCACAGCCGGTTTGGCGCTGTTTTTGGTGGTGCTGGTGCTTGGCCTCATTCAGCAAGGGCTGAAGACAGGAAGCGCCAACTAGATTGAGCGATTGATTTGAGCTGCCTGTGAAGCGGCCGGGCATCGTTGGAAGCGGCCAGCTGGCGGTGATGTTGGCCGAAGCCGCCGGCCCGATGGGATTGAACTTGGCCCTGCAGGCCTCCAGTGCCAGTGATCCGGCCTGCAAGCTTGTTGATGAGGTGGTGATCGGCGCCGCGACCGATGGCGCTGCCACAACACAGCTGGCTGAGCGCTGTGATGCGATCGGCTTTGAGAACGAGTGGGTGGATCTCAAGACCATCGCTGCGCTGGAAGAGCGTGGCTTGGAATTTCAGCCCTCGGCGGCAGTTCTCAAGCAGCTGGTGGACAAACGCAGCCAGCACTTGCTGCTGGAGCGGCTGAATCTTCCTTGCCCGCGTTGGTGCGATTTGGCGGAGGTGGTGAGCGCCGGTGGTGCTTTGCCTGAGCACATGGAGCTTCCGGCCATGGCCAAGGCGATGACAGGCGGCTACGACGGCCAGGGAACCGAACGGGTGCTCAATCGCGCCTCGCTGGAAGCGTTGTTGATGCGGGTGGATCCACGCCGCTGGATCCTCGAGGAACTGGTGCCGTTTGAGCACGAGCTGGCCGTGGTGGTGGCGCGCGATGCCGCTGGGCAGGTGGAACTGATGCCGCTGGTGGAAACCCATCAGCATCAGCAGGTGTGCGAGTGGGTGCTGGCTCCAGCAGGCGTCAGCCATGCGGTGGAAGCCCGTGCCCGCTCGATTGCGGTGTCACTCGTCACGGCGCTCGACTACGTCGGCGTCTTGGCGATCGAGATGTTTTTGGGGCCGCAAGGGCTGCTGATTAACGAGCTGGCTCCCCGCACCCACAACTCCGGCCACTTTTCGATTGAGGCCTGCAGCACCAGTCAGTTTCAGCAGCAGCTCACGTTGCTCAGCGGTCAGCCGCCGGCGGCGGTGGAGTGGCTGGCTTCAGGGGCCTTCATGGTGAACCTGCTTGGTTTTGAAACGTCGGACTGTCCCTACAGCGAGCGTCTGCAGCAATTGGAGCGGTTGCCTGGAGCTCACCTGCACTGGTACGGCAAGGAGCAATCACGGCCGGGGCGGAAGTTGGGCCACATCACCTTTTTGCTGCAAGCCAAGGATCCAGGACTGCGCCGCCGTGAGGCCATGGAGCGTTTGCAGGAGGTGCGTGAGCACTGGCCCGCTCCCGGTCAAACCCCCTAAATTCGGTTCGGACTGCTGTGTTGGTGTTTGCCCTGCCCAGTGTTCTGATCTGACTCCCTTTTCGACTTGGGGGAGATGTCCCGGATGTGACGTAGACCGGCCCCAGTAGCTGGAAACGAAGCTCCGCTTTTCTCCCCCTTCTGGTTTATCCAGGTCGAACCTCAGGTCATCACGGCACGGCGGTCCACTCATTTGCCTTGGCTTGGTGACCAACTGGCTGCCTGATTGGTTGCATGGCCTCTCACTGCCTCTGGCCCTGCTGCTGTTAGCACCGCAGGCGGAGGCCTACCCAAACGTCACGATTAAGAGCTGCTGGGATGGCGATAGCTGCCGTACAAGCACTGGCGAAAAGATCCGCTTGGCTTGCATCGATGCGCCCGAGCTAAGTGGCCTTAGAGCTGACCCAGGGCCGGCCGCCGCTGCGCGTGATCACCTCCGCCGCATGGTGGTGGGCAAACAGGTTGAGATCCGCCGCATCAGCAAAGACCGCTATGGCCGCACAGTGGGCGAGTTGTTCTTGGCTGGGCCTCACATCACCAGGCGGAACGTGCAGCGCGAGATGGTCGCCAGCGGGCATGCCGTTGTCATGCCGCAATACGCCAAGCCATGCCCTTGGGCTCGTGGAACGAACTGGCGTTGAATCACAGACATCACCTCACGGTTGCCCCGTGAAGCTCTGTGCCTTTTCCGCGGATGTAAGCAGCTGAGGAGTGGCCGAATGGCTGCTCCTTTTTTATTGCCCAAAACCCAGTGCTGACAGGCTCACCTGCTCTTCACCAGAACTGTTCTGACGGCTGACCAGAGGATGACCTGGGGCTCACAAAACCAGC
>JAAXIH010000138.1 GCA_012270465.1 Synechococcus sp. | reverse complement strand
TACGGGCTGCGGGGGTCGTAGGGCGTGGTCTCAGAAAAACGCCCCGTGGCGCCCAAGGAGCCAAACACCTCATCGGTACTGATGTGGTGAAAGCGAAAACGGCTGCGGCGCTCCTCACTGAGCCCCTCCCAATGGCTGCGCGCGGCCTGCAACAGCGAAAAGGTGCCGTTCACGTTGCTGCTGATGAAGGCTCCAGGGCCATCAATGGAGCGGTCCACATGGCTCTCAGCCGCTAAGTGCATCACCAGATCTGGATCGGCCTGCTGCACCGCTGCTGCGGTGGCCTCCGCATCGGCCAAATCAAGCTGCAGCAGTTGATGGCGCCCCTTGGCCTCGGGCAAGGCCTCAATGCTGGCCAGATCGCTGGCGTAGCCGCATTTATCGAGGTTGAACACCAGGGCGTTGCTGCCGGTTAGCAGCCTGCGCACCACGGCACCGCCGATGAACCCGGCACCACCAGTGACCAGCACACGATTGATCCCAGCGGGCAGAAGCGAATCGGGCATGCCGGATGTCAACGGTGGCGGCAGATTACTGAGCGCGGGCCAACACCTCAGCTAACGCATCGCGCCAATGCACCGCTGGCAGTCCAAGGGCCTGACGCGAGGCGGTGCAGTCCAGCAGTGAGTAGCTGGGGCGAGTGGCTGGGGTGGGGTAATCAGCGGTGGTGATGGGCTCAACGGTGGCTGCCTGCCTCAAGAGGCCTTGGGCTTGCGCCAGCTCGCCGATGGCCACAGCGAAGTCGTACCAACTGGCCGCGCCGGCATCACTCCAATGCAACACCTGTGGGCCATCGGGGTTGGCATCGATGCCGATCGCCCGCCAACAGGCCTTCGCCAAGGTCAGGGTGCTGGTGGGGCAGCCCACCTGATCGGCCACCACCTTCAGGGGCTCTCCCGCTTCGGCTTTGGCGGCATGGAGCCGCAGCATCGTGCGGCAGAAGTTTTTGCCCACCGGGCCATACACCCAACTGGTGCGCAGCAGCCGCGCTTGTGGGTGCTGCAGGGCGGCTTGCTCACCGCGCGCCTTACTGGCGCCATAGACCCCCAAGGGCTGGCGGGGCTGCTCGGGCCCATAGGGATGGCCCTGGGCGCCGTTGAACACAAAGTCGGTGCTGAGCTGCAGCAAACGGCCACCGGTTTGCTGCAGTGCAGCAGCGAAAGCCGCTGGAGCCTGGGCATTCACCGCCTCAGCCAACGCAGGCTCCTGTTCGGCTTGATCCACCGCGGTGTAGGCCCCGGCATTGAGCACCCAGTCCGGGCGCTGCTCTTCCACGATGCGGCGGCAGGCCGCTGAATCAGCCAAATCAAGCTCCGCGCGGCTGGTGGCCACCAGCTCAACGCCATCAGGGGCTGAGGCCATCAGGGCCTGGCCCAACTGACCAGAGCGGCCGGTGAGCAAGACCTTCATCCGAACAGATCTCCGGCCTGCTGCGCTTGGGCCAGCGATGGCGCCAACCCATCTTTTTCAGAGACCTGAACCGTGAGCCCCTGCAGCGGCCAGGCAATGGCGAGGGCCGGATCGTCCCAACGAATGGCGCGCTCACAACCTTTGTTCCAAAAGCCCCGGGTCTTGTATTGCACCTCAGCCACAGCACTGAGGGTGAGGAAGCCATGGGCAAAGCCTTCCGGCACCCAGAGCTGCTGGTGGTTCTCAGCACTCAACTGGGCACCAACCCACTGGCCATAGGTGGCGGAGCTTTGGCGCAGATCGATCGCCACATCAAAGATGGCGCCAGAGGTAACGCGCACCAACTTCGCCTGGGGCTCAGGAGGCAATTGGTAGTGAAGGCCGCGCAACACCCCTTGGGCTGAGCGGGAGTGGTTGTCTTGAGCGAACGTCACCGCTTCGCCGGCAGCCTCATCAAAGCGGCGCTGGTTCCAGCTTTCAAAAAACCAGCCCCGCTCATCACCAAACACTTGGGGCGTGATCAGCAGCGGACCCTCCACCGTGGCTCCAGTCGCCGAACGCAGCTGTTCAACCTGCAATGGGCACCTCCAGCAGCTGCAGCAAATAGTTGCCATAACCGCTTTTGCGCAGCGGTTGGGCCAAGGCCGCGAGCTGATCACTGCTGATCCAACCCAGCCGCCAGGCCACCTCTTCCGGGCACGCCACTTTCAATCCCTGCCGGTGCTCCAAGGTGCGGATGTAGGCCCCGGCCTCCTGCAGCGAGTCGTAGGTGCCGGTGTCGAGCCAGGCCATGCCACGGCCCATCAACTCCACCTGCAGCTGACCATCCTTGAGATAGCTGGCGTTGAGATCGGTGATCTCCAACTCTCCCCGCGGTGATGGCTTCACCTGCCGGGCCCGCTCCACAACGGTGTCGTCATAGAAGTAGAGGCCCGTGACGGCATAGCGGGATTTCGGCTGCTTGGGCTTTTCCTCGATGCTGAGCACCCGGCCGTCAGCGGCGAATTCCACAACGCCGTAGCGCTCGGGATCACTGACCGGATAGGCAAACACCGTGGCCCCCTGCTGCTGCTGATTGCTGGCCTGCAGCTGCAGCACCAGATCGTGGCCATGGAAGAGGTTGTCCCCCAGCACCAAAGACGCTGGAGCACCAGCGAGGAAATCAGCGCCGATCAAAAAGGCCTGCGCCAAGCCATCAGGACTGGGCTGCACGGCGTACTGGATCTCCATGCCCCAGTCACTGCCATCGCCCAGCAAACGCTCAAAACTCGGCTGGTCATGGGGCGTGGTGATCACCAGCACCTCCCGGATGCCCGCCAGCATCAAGGTGGTGAGGGGGTAATACACCATGGGCTTGTCGTAGACAGGCAGCAACTGCTTGCTGACCGCCCGCGTGATGGGGTGCAAGCGGGTACCGCTGCCCCCCGCCAGGATGATTCCCTTGCGCGCAGCACTCATGCAGGCACCGAGCGCATCAGGCTGCCCATCTCCAGAGCCTGCAGGCCGTAATTCCAGCCCA
>JAAXIH010000103.1 GCA_012270465.1 Synechococcus sp. | reverse complement strand
CGCCGGGCAAGCTATGCCGATGGTGACAATCAGAAGCGGATTTGAATTTCGGGCGGCCCAAGTTTGACTCTGGGCCATTTCAATCGTCCCTTCATGGACTTCACTCGCCTCTCGATCTTCGGTAGCGCAACGGCAAAAACCGGTGATAGTCCGTTCTCATTTGATGAGTTTGTGGACGTGGGCACATTGGGTGTGAACTGGACGCAGCAATTGGTTGGTCGGTTTGTCTTGCAGAGCTCCATCGGATACTTCGTGGCTGGCGATTCCGGTTACTACGGTGAAGTCACCAATGCGTTGTTTGCCTTGCGTTGGTTGCGCCGCGCCTATCAAGTCGAGGCCTACTTCAGCCCCTACACCGGTATGGGTGGTTTGCGTGTTCGCTTGAACGACTTTGGCTTCAAAGGAACGGGTATTCCTTTTGTTCCCTATGACTACTCACCCCTTCCAGGGCGAATCCCTGGCGGGAAGGCCCCCGTTGATTAATCGCTGTTGCTGGATTGGTTCTCTCCGCCAACGATCAGGTTGCTGCGGTAGAGCTCAGCGCCGCTGAATTCCAGCCCTTCCACTTGGGCGCCTTCGGTGATCGCTTGGATGGCGATGGCATCGGTGAGATCGGCGAAGCGCAGATTGGCGCCGCGTAGATCAGCGTTGCTGAGGCGGCTGCCCTGCAGCTGAGCTCCTTCCAAGTTGGCGCCGCTGAGATCAGCCCCTTCCAGGTTGGCTCCGCTGAGGTCGGCGCCGATCAGGTCGGCGCCGCGTAAATCGGCTCCAATCAAATAGAAGCCGCGCAAATCACGGCCGCGCAGATCGGCGCCGCTGAGGGCGCAGCCGGAGCAAAAACCTGTTTCCAGTTGCTTGAGCGGATCGGCCAGGCTGGGATTGAGCATGGCCAAAGGGGCGGCCAACACCAGCAGGCTCAACAAGCTCCAGCGGGAGCGATGGCGGGGGGCAGGCACTGAGTCCATCTCGTCCGTCTCATCGCTATCTCTTTTGTAGACAAAAAATCAGCGGCTGGCCACGAACCCCTGCATGTAGGGCAGGCGCGCAGCGGTGTCTTGGAGGGCCTGCTCCTGTTGCAGCAGCTGGCTGGTGGCATCCCACTGGCCGCCAAGCAGTCGATTTTTGGCATCGGCCGCCATGCTGAGATCCCAGCGGCGCCCTTCGATCTCGATGGCAGCCGGCTCCAGGCTGATGCTGGCGCTGGTTTGTGGAGCTGCCTCAGCAGCTGTTTGCAGCGCATCGATCTCCTCGCTGCTGGCCTGCAGGCAGGGAATGCCCAAAGCCAGGCAGTTGCCATAGAAGATTTCGGCGAAGCTTTCGCCCACCACCGCGCGGATCCCCCAGCGCAGCAGCGCTTGGGGGGCGTGTTCACGGCTGGAGCCGCAGCCGAAGTTGCGGTTCACGATCAAGATCGCTGCCCCTTGGTGTTCGGGGCGATCAAAGGGGTGCTCGCCGTTTTGCTCGCTGCGGTCATCGGCGAACACCTGCGCGCCGAGGCCATCGAAGGTCACGCATTTGAGAAAGCGCGCCGGGATGATCCGGTCGGTGTCGATGTCGTTGCCGCGCAGCACCACGGCGGGTCCGCTCACTTGGCTGATCGCGCCGCTGGGAAAAGGAGTTGATGTCATGGGTTTAAGCAGGCGGCAGGGAGCGAACGTCGGTGACATGGCCGGTGATGGCCGCGGCAGCCACCATCGCCGGGCTCATCAGCAGCGTGCGGCCACTGGCTGAGCCTTGGCGGCCTTTGAAGTTGCGGTTGCTGGAGCTGGCGCTGATTTGGCGGCCTTCGAGGCGATCGGGGTTCATCGCCAGGCACATCGAGCAGCCCGGCTCGCGCCATTCGAAGCCCGCTTGGCGGAACACAGCATCGAGCCCTTCGGCTTCAGCGGCAGCCGCCACCTGCTCAGATCCCGGCACCACAAAGGCTTTGATGCCTGAGGCCACCTGGCGGCCAGCGGCAATGGAGGCCGCGGCGCGCAGGTCGCTGAGGCGGCCATTGGTGCAGCTGCCGATGAAACACACATCCACCGGCAGCCCAGCAATCGCTTGGCCCGGCTGCAAGTCCATGTAGCGGTAGGCCTCTTGGGCCAGGGGCCGGTCTTCCTCTGGGGTCTGCTCCAGGGTGGGCACCGCCTCATCCACGCCAATGCCCTGGCCTGGGGTGATCCCCCAGGTGATGGTGGGGGCGATGGTGGCGGCATCGAGTTTCACCTCATCGTCGAAGCAGGCATCGGCTCCGCTGGCCAAGCTCTTCCACCAGCTCACAGCGCGATCCCAAGCCTCACCGCTGGGCGCGTGGGGGCGGCCTTTGAGGTAATCGAAGGTGGTTTGGTCGGGATTGACGTAGCCGCAGCGGGCGCCGCCCTCGATGGCCATGTTGCACAGGGTCATCCGCTCCTCCATCGAGAGGGCTTCGATGGCAGGCCCGGCGAATTCATAGGCGTAGCCCACGCCGCCTTTGACGCCCAGGGTGCGGATGATGTGCAGCACCAGATCCTTGGCAAACACGCCCGGCTGCAGGGCGCCATCCACCCAGATGCGCCGCACCTTGAGCTTGTTCATCGTCAAGCTCTGGCTGGCCAAGACATCGCGCACTTGGCTGGTGCCAATGCCAAAGGCAATGGCACCAAAGGCTCCGTGGGTGGAGGTGTGGGAATCACCGCAGGCCACGGTCATGCCCGGCTGGGTCAAGCCCAGCTCAGGGGCCATCACATGCACGATTCCTTGGCGGCCACTGCCAAGGCCATTGAGATGGATGCCGTACTCCTGGCAGTTGCGCTCCAGGGTGCTGAGCATTTCTTCGGCCAGTCCATCGGCGAAGGGCCGCGCTTGGCTCGTCGTTGGCACGATGTGGTCCACGGTGGCCACCGTGCGTTCGGGGTGGCGCACGCTCAGCCCCAGATCCTTCAGGGCAGCAAAGGCTTGTGGGCTGGTGACCTCGTGGATCAGGTGCAGGCCAATGAAGAGCTGCGTCGCCCCGCTGGGCAGCTCAGCAACCTGATGCAGGGCCCAGACCTTGTCGTAGAGGGTGGCTGTGCTCAAGCGCTTTTACCTTCGCCAAACAGGGCAGCCTAAAGCCGCAGCCGCAACAGATTCAAAGCGTCTCCCACGCTGAGCCCGCGGATCCAATCGCGGCCGCGGCGATCGCCATAGCGGCGCTCCAAATGGCTGCTGCCATCGGGGCCGGCCACGGCGAAATGAACAAGGCCCACGGGTTTGCTGTCGCTGCCGCCTCCTGGGCCGGCAACGCCGGTAACGGCCACACCCCAGTCGGTTCCGAGTTGGCGACGGGCGCCTTCCGCCATCGCTTGCGCCACAGCAGCGCTGACGGCGCCTTCCCGTTCAAGCAGCTCGCTGGGCACCTGCAGCAGGTCTTGTTTGATGCGGTTGGCGTAGGCGATGACGCCGCCGAGAAAGACATCGGAGCTGCCCGGAATGCCCGTGAGGGCGTTGCCGACGCCACCGCCGGTGCAGCTCTCGGCGACAGCAAGGGTCTCGCCTCGCGCTCGAAGCTCGGCCAAGACCACTGAAGCAAGGCTGTCGTCGTCAGCGCCAAAACAGTGCTCAGCGCCAATGCGCCGCAGCTCTTGCTCAACCGGGGCGATCACGGCATCAGCTTCGCTGGCCGTTGCTCCTTTGGCCGTGATCCTCAGCTTCACTTCGCCTTGGCCGGCATAGGGGGCCACGGTGGGGTTGCTGAGCTCCAGCAGCGGGGCCACCGACTCGGCCAGGCTGGATTCCGAAACGCCCCAGAAATGCAGCACCCGGCTGCGGAATGTGCCGCTAACCAGGTGCTGCGCTTTGAGCCAAGGCACGGCGGTCTGCTGCCACATGGCCCGCATTTCGCTGGGCACGCCGGGGAAGGTCAACACGGTGAAGCCCGGTTGCGGCGTCCAGATGATTCCTGGAGCTGTACCGGTGGGGTTGGGCAACACCTCAGCCCCCTGCGGCAGTAGTGCCTGTTTGCGGTTGCTGACCCCCAAACTGCGGCCCCGCGCCCGCAGTTTGGCTTCCAGGTCGGCCAGCACCTCAGGGCGCTCTTCCAAAGGAACACCAAAGCAGGCCGCCAAGGTTTCGGTGGTGAGGTCGTCGGGCGTGGGGCCCAAACCACCGGTGCAAATCAGCAGCCGGCTGCGGCCAGCTGCCTCCACTACGGCCTCGCGCAAGCGCTCGGGGTTATCGCCCACCACGCCTTGGCGGAAATGGGGAATGCCGAGCGAGGCCAGCGACTCAGCGAGCCAGCGGGCATTGCCATTGAGGATGTTGCCAAGCAGCAGTTCGGTGCCGATGCAGAGGATCTCGCAGCCGCTGCGGGGTGAGCTCAAGATCGGTCGTTGGAACTGTTTTGCAGTAGAGGAGCACTCTCAGGCCCCTGTTCTTGGGTAGTCGAATCGGCCAAGCGCTGCGCATCCCGGCTGGGATAGCGGCGGCTGCGCAACACCACCCAAACCAGCACCGCTGTGGCCAGGCCCAGCCAGAGGAAGCGCATCTCAGCGTTGGCAGCCACCAGGGCCAACGCCGCCAGCCACTGGGTGAAGGCGTAGATCAACAGCACCGTGCGGCGGTGGCTGTAACCAGCGCGCAGCAGGCGGTGGTGCAGATGGCGCCGATCGGGATAAAAGGGCGAGCGGCCATCGCTGACGCGGCCCATGATCACCGCCGACATGTCGGCCAGCGGCAGCGACAAGATCAGCAGCGGCAACAACAAGCTGACGGTGGTGAGCTCCTTGGCCGGCCCAATCACGCTGATGGCCGCGAGCGAAAAGCCCAGGAAATAGGACCCTCCATCGCCCATGAAGATCCGGGCTGGATTGAAGTTGTCACGCAAAAAGCCGATGCAGGAGCCAGCTAGGGCGGCGGCCAGCAACCCAGCTCCGGGCTGATGCAGGCTGAAACTCACCGACAGCAAGGCCATCGCTGCAATGGCGCTGACACCAGCAGCCAGCCCGTCGAGGCCATCGAGCCAGTTGATGGCATTGGTGATGCCAACCAGCCAAATCACGGTGGCGATCAAGCTCAGCCAATCGGGCAAGGTCAGCGAGAGGCTGCTGTCAAACGGCAGGGTGATGGTGCCGATCTTCACCCCTTGGCTCCAGACGCCCATCGCCACTCCGATTTGGAGCGCTAGCCGGGGCATGGGGGGCAGCTGCAGCAAGTCGTCGCTGAGGCCGATCAGGAAGTAGCCAATGGCACCGATCAAGGTGGCCCACACCAATTGATCGCGGCTGGCGGGAAGCACACCAAAGCCCCCGGCCAGCCAGGTGATCAGCAGGGCCAAGCTGAAGCCCAACACAATGCCGATGCCCCCCAGGCGCACCATCGGCGTGAGGTGCTGCTTACGGGGATCGGGTTGATCCGTGAGGCCCAGCCTCAAGCCAATCGATCGGACCTGCGGCACGATCGCAGCCGTCAAGAAACAGGCCCCACCCAAGGTGGCCAGCGCAGGAATCAGCGGGCTGGAATCCACAGGGCGAACAAGCCTTCGCCCCTGAGTCTAATTGGGCTAAGCCGCCAGCACAGGGGAGGCCGGCCCGTAAAGCGGGTGCCGCTGGCAGAGGCTTGCCACGCGATCACGGCAGCGCTGTTCGATGGCTGAGTCTTCGGGGTTCAGCAGCCGGTCAGCAATCACATCAGCCACCTCGGTGAAGGCGGCCTCGTCGAAGCCTCGGGTGGTGAGTGCTGCGGTGCCTAGGCGCAGACCACTGGTCACAAACGGTGATTCCGGATCAAAGGGAACGGTGTTTTTGTTGGCGGTGATGTTCACCTCGCTCACCAGCAGATCAGCCACCTTGCCGGTCATGCCGATGCCGCGCAGATCCAGCAGCACCACATGGTTGTCGGTGCCGCCGCTGACCACGGCAATGCCGCGCTCCTGCAGGCGGCTGGCCAGGGCCTGGGCATTGGTCACCACCTGCTGGCTGTACTGCTTGAAGCTGGGCTGCAGCGCTTCACCGAACGCCACGGCTTTGGCCGCGACAACGTGTTCGAGGGGCCCGCCCTGGGTTCCAGGGAAGACCGCCTTGTCGAACTGCTTGGCGAAGTCGGCGTCGTTGCAGAGGATCAGGCCGCCCCGGGGACCGCGCAGGGTCTTGTGGGTGGTGGTGGTCACCACATGGCAGTGGGGAACAGGGTTGGGATGCACCCCAGCGGCCACCAAGCCGGCGATGTGGGCCATGTCGGCCAGCAGGTAGGCGCCCACTTCATCGGCGATCGCCCGGAAGCCAGCGAAATCGATGGTGCGCGGATAGGCGGAGTAGCCGCAAACGATCAGCTTGGGCTTGTGCTCGAGAGCCAGCTGGCGAATGCTCTCCAAATTGAGCTGCTGGGTTTCGGGATCCACGCCGTAGTGGACCGCCTTGAACCACTTGCCGCTCACATTCACCGGTGAGCCGTGGGTCAGGTGGCCGCCGTGGGAGAGATCCATGCCCAGGATCGTGTCGCCCGGTTTCAGCAGGGCCAGGAACACCGCGAAGTTGGCTTGCGCGCCGCTGTGGGGTTGCACGTTGGCCCAGGCGGCACCGAAGAGTTGCTTGGCGCGCTCAATCGCCAGCTCTTCGATGGCATCGACGTGCTCACAGCCGCCGTAGTAGCGGCGGTTGGGCAGGCCTTCGGCGTACTTATTGGTGAGCACCGAGCCCTGGGCGGCCATCACCGCTGGTGAGGCGAAGTTCTCACTGGCAATGAGCTCCAAGTGGCTCTGTTGCCGTTCCAGTTCTTTGTTGATCAGCCCGGCAATCTCTGGATCGCCCTGCAGAAGTTCTTGGGGGGATCGCATGGTCGGCTCAGTCACTGGCGATGCAGAAAAAGGGACGTGGGCGGTCCTTGAATCGTAAGAACCGGTGGTTTCAGTTGATGGAACCAAAAAAAAACCGCCCGGAGGCGGCTTTTGGTTTCTGATGAAGGCGCGCCTGGAGAGATTCGAACTCCCGACCCTCTGATCCGTAGTCAGATGCTCTAATCCGCTGAGCTACAAGCGCTTGAGCCATCCATTCTGCCCAGCTCGACTGGACATCCGTCAAGCCTTCCGCTCGAGCCACAGAATGAAGGTTCTGCGCAGACGGGCTCATGCCCCTGGTGATTACGCGGCCGCCGGATCCTGAGGATCCGGACTACCAAAAGCTGGAGCAGCTGATCAATTTGGCTGTGCACACGGCCGCTTTTGCGGCGTTCAATAGCGGCCTCTGGGTGTGGCATGGGCTCAAGCCGGGCTTTTTCCCCCAGCTCCCCTGGTTAACCGGGCTGTGGGCGGTGGCACTAGCAGTGCATGTGGTGTGGGTGTTGGCGCGGCGCCGCTAAAACACCAGCAGAGCGAGTTCTGTGATGACGTTGTCATCGGCGCAGTTGGATGAATTGAGCCAAGCGCTCGCTGAGCGGCTGTATGTGCAAGTGGCGGGCTGGCATCTCTATCTCGGTGATGCCAAGTTGGCGCGCCCCTTGGCCGAAGAGCTGGCCGGCTTGCTGGATCAAGGGCCGGCGGTGGCGGCGCGGCAGGGCTTGGAGCGGCTGCAGGTGCCTGTGGGCGGCGGCAGCACCAAGTTGCCCCTCTCGCGGTTGATCCCACCGGGGCAACTCATTGACCTGGAGGACATCCTCGAATCTTTCAGTTCCTGAACCCGTTGCGGGAACAGGCGATACTGGGGTACCCGCTGCGCTGGCCTCGGATGATCGTGATTGAGGTCACCAATTCGCGCGAGGTCGTGCGTCAACGGGTGGGTCGTCTTGGTGAGCGGCTGATTGGCACCGTTGTGGATGCCGAGGCCCAAGTGGAGAAGGCTCTGCTGCAAGAGCTGGAAAAAAACTTCCGCGAATTCGGCATCGAAGCGCGGATCTTCTCTGTTGACGGACCAGCGATGGTGGGCCGCAGCCATATGGAAGTGCCGGTGCACGTGCGCGATCAACGCACGGTCAACTAACTCCTGGCAGCTTCGCTAACAGCTGACGGCTGAGTTGGCGGGCTTCTGGAACCCCAAAACTGCTGGCCAGCAGTCCGTAGAGCCCAGCCCCCACCCCACCGCAGAGCGCTACCTGCAAAGCCAAGCCCAGTAGATCGCTCGGCCACTGAATCCATTGCGCCATCGCCCAGGCGATTACGCCGGCAACCAGCGCTGCGAGGGTGAGCAGCAGGCTGTCGCGGCCCCAGATCTGCAGGGGTAGCCGCCCCAGCTTGTGTTGCAGCGCCAGCAGCAGCACCAGGCACGTGATCACATTGACGGCCACCGTGGCCAGCACCAGGCCAGGGGCCCCGGCATTGAGGGCCGGCACCATCAGTCCGCTGGGGCTGGGTCCTCCCACCAACAGCCAGTCGAAACCCACATTCAGGCCAATCCCGGCCACGGAGATGCGGAAGGGGGTTTGCCCATCGCCCAAGGCGTAGAAGACCCGCACCAACACATCGCGCGCCAGATAGGCCGGCATGCCCAGGCCATAGGCCATCAGGATTCCGACCACCAATTGGGCTGCAGCGGCGTCAAAGCTGCCGCGCTCATAAACCAGCGCCACGATCGGAGCCGCCAGGGCGACCATCAGCGCCCCCAGCGGCAGCATGCTGGCGTTGCTGAGCATTACCCCCTGGCGGATGCGGGCAATCAGTTCGGTGCGCTGCTCCGGTGCACTCAGCCGCGCGAAGACCGGCAGCAACGGCACCAAGAGCATGTTGGAAAGAATGCCCAGGGGGGTTTGCACCAGCAGCCCGGCATATCCCAAGCCGGCCGCGGCTCCAGCGATGCCACTGGCGAAAAACAGATCGGTATAGACATTGATCTGCAGCATCCCGGAGGAGAGCGTGGCGGGCCACATCACCTGCAGCACCTCGCGAACGCCAGCCTGCCGCCAGTGAAAGTTCAGCCGCAGTTGCCCTAAGCCCTGTTTTGCCAGCGCTGGCAGTTGCACCAGCCACTGCAGCAGGGCGCCCGCCAGGGTGCTGATCGCCAGCACGGCGGCTCCGGCCCAGGCCCATGTGGCTGTGCCGATGGCAGCCCCCGCCTGCAGCCACAGCAGAGCCAAACCAATCAGCACCGCCAGGCTGGAGAGCAGTGGGCTAATGGCCGGCAGCCAATACACATCAGCTGCGTTGAGAGCGCCGAAGCCCAGGCCAATCAGGCCGGCCAGCAAGGCCATGGGGGCCATCAGCCGCAGCTGCAGCACCGCCAAGGCATGCAATTCAGGATCGAGCCCTGGTCCCACCAGGGTGATCAAGGGGTTGGCCAGCAGCACCAGCAGCAACGTGACCACCAGCAGCCCAAGGCCCACCAAGGTGTTGATGGCGGCTAGCAGCTGGGCGCTGTCTTGCCGCTCCCGTTTGGCCATGACGCTGACCATGGCGCTGTGAAACGGACCGTTGATGCCGCCCAGCAGGATCAGCAAAAACCCCGGCAGCACATAGGCGTAGTTGAACGCGTCGTAGGCGGCGCCCACACCAAAGGCCGCTGCGATGGCTTGCTGGCGAAACAGTCCCGCCAGCTTGCTGAGGGCTGTGGCGACCGCCACCAACATGGCGATGCGGCGGAGATTGCCGCCGCTGCCGCGGGAGGCTTCAGCCATTGGTGGTCGCCCCATGCAGAGCTGATTGTGGGGGACCTTGCCGCTGTTGATCAGTCACCATGGCCCGGTCGCTTGCCTGCCCTGATGCCGTCTATCGAGGTCTTGCGCTTTGAGCCCCTGCTGGAGGGGGTGCTGCAGCGGCGCTGGAAGCGATTCCTCTCGGAGGTGGAGCTCGCCAGCGGAGAGCTGGTCACCGCCCATTGCGCCAATACCGGTCCAATGACCGGGGTGCTGCACCCCGGCGGCCGAGTGCGGGTGCGGCATGACCCGTCGCCCAAGCGCAAGTTGGCCTACACCTGGGAGCAGGCCGAGATGCCAGCCGATGGTGGCTGGGTTGGTGTCAACACAGCCCTGCCCAATCGTTTATTGCGCGCCACCATTGAGGCGGGGCTGCTCGAGCCGTGGTTGGGGCCTGTCGCCAGCGTGCGCGCTGAGGTCACCTATGGCCGTGAACGGCGTAGCCGCATCGATCTGTTGCTGCAGCCGGCTCCCGAGGCCAACGACCAACGGCCGATTTATGTGGAAATCAAAAACACCACCTGGAGTGCGGAGGATCTAGCCCTCTTCCCCGACACGGTGACCGAGCGGGGGCAGAAACACCTCGAGGAATTGATGCATGTTTTGCCGGAAGCCAGAGCGGTGTTGATTCCCTGCGTGAGCCGCTCTGATGTGAAGCGTTTTGCACCCGGCGATAGTGCTGATCCGCGTTACGGGGAACTGTTCCGCCAAGCCATCGATGCAGGCGTTGAAGTGCTGCCCTGCCAGTTCAGCTTTGCGGTTGACGCTGTTCGCTTTGAGGGAGTGCTGCCTGTACAAAGGACGGAATCCGATTGACCTTCAAGCCGGCTTCGAGGGCATCGGCAATCAGGCTTTCGCTGCAGCTTGGTGAGAGTGAGACCAGACCGCGGCTGAGCTCATCCCAATGCTCATCCTCGAAGTGGGTCTGCAACCAAAGCATGCCCATCGCCGATGCCGGAACCAGGCGATTGGTGGATTCCATGGGGGCCAGGAGAAGGTCCACGCACAAAAAAGCTCCTGGACCCATTCAGGTCTCAGGAGCAGACATCCGAAGTAGCAACCGGCACAAACGGCCGAATTGGCTGTCTCAGTTGGCGTTCGCCTGGGCGGCAGCTGCGGCGCTGCGGCGCTGATACACCTGGCCGCGATAGGAGAGCTTGGTGGGCTGCACGGGGGCAGCGTCATGGCGCAGAGGCGCATCAAAGCGCTGGCCGCGGTAGGTGTGCTGAACCGGGTTGCCGGAGGGTTGCTCGTGGCTGGCGGAGTCGTAAGCGACGCCGTGGAATTGGAGTTTGGTCATGGATCGGGCCTCGAAGTGGGGGTATCCGCTTCAGGGGAAAGAGCGTTGCTTCGCCATGCGGGGGGCTACTTCCAAGTGCTGCGGCCCGAGCCGGCACTTCCAACGTTTTGTCTTTCCGCTACATGTATATCGTAAAAGTGATGTTCATAGTGAACATTTCACTCGATTGTTCTTCGTGTGCTCATAAATATGTATCTCCGTAAACTTTCGCCGGCGACAAACCAGGTCTGGACTGACCTAAGGAAAACCTTAAATTCTTGTTTTGTATCAATGCGAACAGTGAGTGGACTGTTCGCGACGCAACATTTGGCGTATGGCGGATTCCCGCCCTTCTGACTGCTTGCGTTCTTTATGACTGCATCTCCTCTGCCGCGGTCTGTGCCGCGGACTTTGAGGGAGGCAACCCTGCTTGAAGCACCCCAGGTGATGCTCAATCAGTTCCGTGGCCTGTCCTCCAACCGTTCTTTGACCTGGCTGGCTTGCGTCCCCGTGGCGCTGTTCGGTCTGGGCTTGTTCAACCTCTCGGCCAAAGCTGCCGAGATGCCTGAGCTCAACGCTGCATTTCTGGCCAACAACCTTTGGCTGTTCATCGCAACGATCCTGGTGATCTTCATGAACGCCGGCTTCGCCATGGTCGAAGCAGGGATGTGCCGTCAGAAAAACGCGGTCAACATTCTCGCCAAGAACCTGTTTGTGTTCGCCCTGGCCGTGACGGCCTACTGGTTCATCGGCTATTCGCTGATGTACGGCAACGGCGACAACGGCTGGTTCTATTTCGCTGGTCTCTTCTTTGATCCAGCGGTCACCCCGGAAATGATCACCGAGGCGTCTCTCGTCCCGACTGTTGATTTCCTCTTCCAGGCTGCTTTCGCCGGCACCGCCGCCACCATCGTTTCCGGTCTGGTGGCTGAGCGCGTCAAGTTCGGCGAATTCGTGGTGTTCGCCCTGGTGCTCACCGCTGTCATCTACCCCATTTCCGGTTCCTGGCAGTGGAACGGTGGTTGGCTGAGCGAGCTCGGTTTCATCGACTTCGCTGGTTCCTCCATCGTTCACTCCGTTGGTGCCTGGGCTGGCCTGGTTGGAGCCATGCTGCTTGGCCCCCGCATCGGCAAGTTCGTTGATGGCCGCCCTCAGGCCATCCCTGGCCACAACATGGCCATCGCCACCCTCGGCGCTCTGATCCTGTGGATCGGCTGGTACGGCTTCAACCCCGGTTCCGAGCTGGCCATGGACCAGTACGTGCCTTACGTGGCTGTGACCACCACCTTGGCTGCTGCTGGTGGCGCCATCGCTGCCACCATCGTCTCCACCCTGACCTCCGGTAAGCCCGACCTGACGATGATCATCAACGGCATCCTGGCCGGTCTGGTGAGCATCACCGCAGGTTGCGGAAACATGACCCTGGTGGGTTCCTGGGTTGCTGGTGCCGTCGGCGGCATCATCGTCGTCTTCGCTGTGTCCGCTCTCGATGCCTCTGGTATCGACGATCCCGTTGGCGCCTTCTCCGTGCACGGTGTGTGCGGCGTGTGGGGCACCCTGGTGATCGGTCTGTGGGGCGTTGATGGCATGGATCCCGGCGCTGCCGGCCTGGGCCTGTTCAACGGCGGTGGCATCAGCCAACTCGGCATCCAAGCCGTCGGTTGTGCTGCTTACGCCATCTGGACGATCATCACCTGCTGGATCGTTTGGAAGATCATCGGCGCCATCTTTGGTGGCATCCGTGTGACCGAATCCGAAGAGATCGAAGGTCTCGACATCGGTGAGCACGGCATGGAGGCCTATCCCGATTTCGCCTCGGCCAAGTGAGCTCCTGAGCTCTCATCGCACGGCACCCGCTGAGGCGGGTGCTTTTTTTTTGTCCGGGATCAGCCCATAGATTGGGCGTCTCGGTGCTGTTTTCGCCCTGCCATGGACACCCGCGCCTTCAAGCGATCGCTGCATCATTCCGAGCGTTACAACCGCCGCGGTTTTGGCCGTGCCGAGGAGGTGGCCGGAAGCCTTGAGCAGGCTTACCAGAGCGAGCTGATCCAAAACATCCGTGAGAACGGCTATGAGCTGCGCGAGGGGCGCGTCACGATTCGCTTGGCGGAAGCCTTTGGTTTCTGCTGGGGGGTCGAGCGCGCGGTGGCCATTGCCTATGAGACCCGCCGCCACTACCCCACCGAGCGCATCTGGATCACCAACGAGATCATCCACAACCCCTCGGTGAACGCCCACTTGGTTGAGATGAACGTCTTGTTCATCCCCGTGGAAGAGGGGGTCAAGGATTTCTCCGCTGTGGAGAGCGGCGATGTGGTGATCCTGCCGGCCTTTGGCGCCACGGTGCAGGAGATGCAGCTGCTCAATGAGCGTGGCTGCCACATCGTTGATACCACCTGCCCTTGGGTGTCCAAGGTGTGGAACAGCGTGGAGCGGCACAAGAAAAATTCGTTCACCTCGGTGATTCACGGCAAGGTGAAGCACGAGGAGACCTTGGCCACCAGCTCCTTTGCCGGCACCTATCTGGTGGTGCTGGACCTTGAGGAGGCCCAGTTGGTGTGTGACTACATCCTTGGCAATGGCAATCGCGAGGACTTCTTAAAGCGATTCGCTGGGGCCACCTCACCGGGTTTTGATCCCGACCGGGATCTGGTGCGCATTGGTGTTGCCAACCAGACCACGATGTTGAAACGCGAAACCGAAGACATCGGTCGCCTGTTTGAGCGCACCTTGCTGCGGCGCTATGGGCCAGCTGAGCTCAATGACCACTTCCTGGCCTTCAACACCATCTGTGATGCCACCCAGGAGCGTCAGGACGCGATGTTCTCCCTGGTGGATGAGCCACTCGATTTGATGGTGGTGATTGGTGGTTACAACTCCTCCAACACCACCCACTTGCAGGAGATCGCCGTGAGCCGCGGCATTCCCTCGGTGCACATCGATGCCCCCGAGCGCATTGGCCCCGGCAACGTGGTGGAGCACAAGCCCCTCGGCCAGGACCTCGAGCGCCTTGAGCCGTTCTTGCCCGAGGGTGATTTGCGCATTGGCATTACCTCTGGAGCCTCCACGCCAGACCGCGTGGTGGAGGGGGTGATCGACCGCCTGCTGCAGTTGGCAGAAGCGGGCCAAATTGCCGCTGAGATTGCTTAATGCTCCGTTACATTGGCCGGTGATGGGTCCTATGCAGCTGGATGACGGCCACGTTCGCTTGGCGCCAAAGCAAGAGGTCACAGCCCCGCGTGGATGAGGCCTGCCTGCGGACTTACAGCAGCCATTTCTCCGATGTGATGGAGATGCTGGCGCCTGTGGCGTCGGTGTCGGACTACCTCGATGCGCATCAGGAGTGGTTCACCCGTTGCGCCGCACCGATGACGGTGCAGCCCCTCGATGTGAACGCCTACCGGCTCCAGCTCGGCAAATTCGGCAACTTTGGTTTTGAGGTAGAGCCCAAGATCGATTTGGTACTCCTGCCCCAGCAGCAAGGGGTGTACCGCATCGAAACGCTGCCGCCATCCCAGCCACTCGATGAGGGCTACAGCGTTGATTTCCAGGCCAGCCTCGAGCTCTGCCCCCAAGAGCAGCACACCCTGGTGCAGTGGGAGCTGGATCTATCGGTGGCGATTCGCTTGCCCGCTTTTATTGGCGTGCTTCCCGAGGCCCTGGTGCAGTCCAGTGGCGATCACCTCTTGCGGCAGATCGTTCGCCAGATCTCCCGCCGTTTGACCTGGAAGGTGCAGGAAGACTTCCACGCCCATGCCGGGCTGGCTTGCCCGCCGCGGCGGCGCGCTTTGTTTTGAGTCTTATTGGCTTGTCCAGATCTTGTTGAGGATCTGCATGCCGCTGACGGCCTGCCACAGGAACAGGGTCATCACCAGCATGTTCAGCCCCACGTGGGCTTTGCGGGCGATCAAGTTGCCCCGCTGCATCAAAGGAGATAGGGCTGCTGCCAAGGCAATCAGCCCGGTCATGCCCAAGCCCACCAGCAGGTGCGGACTGACAAACAGCTTGCCGTTGTTCAGGTAGGTGACGGCCATGCCGCCCAGGGTTCCCAGCACCATCACCGCCAGAACACCGCTGCCGATCAGGTAATGGCGTTGGGCAAACTTGCCTTTGATCAGCTCCTTGCGGTCTTCCGCGGAGGCAGTGCGGGTTTTCTTGGCCTTGATGCCAAGGAAGAGGGCATAGCCAGAACCGGCCAGCAGGCCCCACATCAGCAAGGGATGCAGGAAGTTCAGATTGAAAAGCAGGGCCTCGGGCATCGGCTCAGCGTGCGATGGGAGCGACGCTACTGGGTCGCCTGATTCCGCTTCAGTGCAGGAAATGGCGACGGCCCGTGGTCACCATCACCAGCCCGGCGGCATCGCAGGCGGCAATGGAGTCGCTGTCGCGCTTGCTGCCTCCCGGTTGGATCACCGCGCGGATGCCCCGCTCAGCAGCCAGCTTGACGGTGTCATCGAAGGGGAAGAAGCCATCGCTCGCGAGCACGGCGCCTTTGGCTTGATCGCCCGCGGCATCAAGGGCAATGCCTGCTGAGCCCACACGATTCATCTGACCGGCGCCAACCCCCAGGCTTTGCCCGGCTTTGGCCACCACGATCGCGTTGGAGCGCACATGGCGCACCACACGCCAAGCAAAGCGCAGATCAGCCATCTCCTCGGCATCGGGTTGGCGTTGGCTCACCACCTGCCAGGCGTTGTGGTCGTCGCTGATTTGATCCCGCTCCTGCAGCAGCACGCCGCCTAAGACCGAGCGCAGTTGCTGCCGCGTGGCGGCAGCTGAGGCGGCTGGTGGCAGCTCCAGCAGCCGCAGATTGCTTTTGCTGGCGAGGATCTCGCGTGCTTCGGCGGTGATTTCCGGCGCCACGATGCATTCGAGGAACAGCCCTTGCAGGCTGGCGCAGGCAGCTCCATCCAGCGGCTGATTGAGGGCCACGATGCCGCCAAAGGCCGAGACGGGATCAGCGGCAATGGCCCGGGCCAGGGCATCGCTGGCATCACGGCCCGTGGCGACGCCGCAGGGGTTGGTGTGTTTGATCACCACAGCGGCTGCGCCTTCGCTGGCTGGGAAGCGCTCCACCGTGGCTTGGGCTGCATCGAGATCGAGCAGGTTGTTGTAGCTGAGCTCTTTGCCCTGCAGCTGCTGGGCACCGCCCCATCCCGCGGTGCTGCTGTACCAAGCCGCCGCTTGATGGGGGTTTTCTCCGTAGCGCAAGGTTTGCCGTTGCGGCAGCGTCACCGCCAGGGTTTGGGGGCTTGCGGCATTGGCTTCCAACTGGGTGCCCAGCCAGGTGCTGATGGCGCTGTCGTAGGCGGCGGTGTGCTGGAAGGCTTCGAGCGCGAGCTGGCGCCGCAGCTCGGCAGGGACTGGCCCGGCATCAAGGGCGCTCAGAATTCGCTCGTATTGGTTAGGGCTGGTTAAAACGCTGACGTGGGCATGGTTTTTGGCGGCAGCCCGCACCATCGCCGGTCCGCCGATGTCGATTTTTTCGATGGCCTCATCCCAGCTCACACCGGCTTTGGCGATGGTGGCTTCAAACGGGTAGAGATTCACCACCACCAGCTCGATGGCAGGGATGTTCTGGGTCTCCATGTCGGCCTGGTCGGCCGGCTCGCTGGGGCGGCCCAAGATGCCGCCGTGGATGCGTGGGTGCAGGGTCTTGACCCGGCCCCCCAGGATTTCGGGGGCTCCGGTGTGTTCCGCCACCTTGGTGACGGGGAGCCCTGCATCGGCCAGGCATTTCGCGGTGCCGCCGCTGGAGAGCAGCTGGAAGCCATGGCGTTCCACCAGGGCGCGGGCCAGAGGTTCAATCCCCTCTTTGTTCGACACACTCAGCAGAGCCAGACGGGCCATGGAGATCGCAGGGACAGCCAATCTCTGATGGTATGGGGTGGTCCTGACGCTGCTGTTGGTTGATGCGCCTGATCTTTCTGCATGGCTGGGGGGCCAATGCCGCTGATCTCTTGCCCTTGGGCGCGGCCTTGCAGGCCCAGCTGCCTCCTGAAGCGGCGGCGTTGCAGGTGCAGTCGTGGGATGCGCCTGATCTGCACCCTGCAGGTGGTGGCGCGAGGCAGTGGTACGACCTCAACACCCCTGGTTGGCCTCAGAAGCCGCAGGCTGTCAGCAAATTGGCGATCAAGCTGGATACCGAATTACAGGCGGCTGGCTCCGAACCCGTGGTGCTGTTTGGGTTCTCTCAGGGAGCCGCCATGGCCATTGAGGTGGGCCTCAGCAGGCCCTTGGCCGGGGTGATTGGTTGCAGTGGCTATCCCCATCCCGATTGGAGCCTGACGCAAGCGCCCCAGGCTCCAACGCTCTTGATGCACGGCGCAGACGATGCCGTGGTGCCCGTGGCCGCTCAAGCCGCACTCGCCGCTGAAATTTCTCGTGTGGGCGGCCAAGTGGAGGTGTTCACCTTTGCGGGCGGTCACACGATTCCGATCGAAGCCATTGAGCGGGCCGCCGAGTTTTTGGCGGCCCTGTAAGCCAGTGGCTTAAACGAAGGCGTACTCGTACTCCTCCATCTCCTCCCAGTCGTCGGAGGTGGCTTCGAGGCCAGCAAAGATGGTGTCTTCGCCCACGGAATCAACAATCGTGCGCAGCGAAGGGAAGAGGAAGTGGTTCTCTTCGGCGTACTGGGCGCTGAACAGACCTTTCTCACCCCAGAAGAAGCGGTCGGTGGTGTGCTCGTTGCGGCGCACGTTCACCAGAGCCGGCGGCACCAAATTGGATTTGGCGATGTAGCGACGGGCGGCGGTCACAGGCTTGTGCTCGCCGGTATCGAGGTTGTGGGTCGGAACGTGGGCCAGAACCCGTTGGCCAGCCAGGCGGCGGCGGCTGACGCGCTTGCGCTTTTTCGACATGGGAAGAACCCCTTACGGGGTGGGCTGTGGATCGGACAAAACAAGTCGACCGGGGCCGCAAAACGACACCGGAGCCGGCTCTTAAAGGCGCAGGTAAACCTGCAGCGCCCATACGTCTGTCGACCGGAACTGGGATCGGGAAAGATCCATGGCTGAGATGGCCCCACCGGTCTTCACCATTCGGCTATGGGAAGGGCGCAGGGGTGATAACAACCTCTGCTGTAACCTTTCCGGCAGGGAATCGCCAGAAAAGTTCCGGTGTGTGATGGGACCTGTTCCTCAGCACCAGTGATCCGGGACTGGGAAGTAGTGGTCGTAGATACAATCTTAAGACTTTCTCCGAATTTGGCAAGCCCCTTGTGGTTGCCCTGTCGAGGCGCTAGCGACCAGGCGACGCCATGATCTCTGAGCGGTTCCGCCAACTGGTCGCTCAGCAGCTTGACCAGTTCTGTGATTGTCAAGAGCTGGTGGGCCTCGGTGTCTATGTGGCCATGCCCGCGGCCGATGGCGAGTTGCAGCTCCAATTGGTGCAGGCCTGGCCGCTCACGGAAACCCGGTTGGAGCCGGCCGCTGAGGCGGCGCCCCTACTCACTCCCCAGCAATCGCGCCGGTGGCTGCCCTTGCGGCAGGAGTCCGCTGTGATTGGTGCTCTGCGGGTCGATAGCGCCCAGGGGCAGTGGCCAGAGCTCCTCAATCAGCGCTTGCAGAGCGCGGCCCAGGTGTTGGCTCAGGCCCTGCTGCTGGACCTGGAGCAGCAGCGCTGGCAAGGCGAGCTGCAACGGGAGCGGCGTCAGCGCGATCTGTTGGTGCATCAGATGCGCAACCCCTTAGCTGCTTTGCGCACCTTTACGCAGCTGTTGCTGCGCCGGGTTGAAGCCGGTGATGAGCGCCGCGAACTGGTGGAGCATCTGCTCGATGAGCAGCAGTCGTTGGCGGGCTACCTGGACGCCCTGAGCAGCTCGGAGGCCGGCTTGGTGTTGCCCCAGGCCAGCGGCACTGAGGCGCCGCTGCTGCTGCCACCGGTGTTGGCGCCTGAGCAGCCCCGTTCGCTCAGCCAGTGTTTGGAGCCGCTGCTGGCCCGCGCTGCAGCAACGGCCAAGCTTCAAGGCCGGCTCTGGCATCCCCCTGGATCTGTGCCGGCGGTCCCCGTGCCGGCGGCCACGGTGGGTGAAATTGTGGCCAACCTGCTGGAAAACGCTTTTCGCTACAGCGATCCAGGCGGCGATTTGGGGCTTTGGATCGCTTTGGAGTCCGATCAGCTGCAGCTGGCGGTTTGGGACAGCGGCCCACTCATCGACGTTGAGGAACGCGAACGCATCTTTCGGCGCGGCGAGCGCGGCCGCCATGGAGCCAAGCTCAGCGGCACGGGCTTGGGCTTGGCCTTGGCCCGCGATCAAGCTGAGGCCAGCGGCGGCAGCTTGCAGCTGCAAATCCCTGCCAGTGCCTTGGCGCCAGGTTTGCCAGCGGCGGGGAATGCCTTTGTCTTAACGCTGCCGCTCAGCTCAGCAGCCGCAGCATCAGCCAGCCGCTCCACAGCGTGAAGGCTTCGGTCCACTCCACACAGGCGCCATAGCTATCGCCGGTGTGGCCTCCCAAGCGCTGGCCCAGCAGACGCGGCACCAGCAGCGTTGGAATCACACCGCAGAGCCCAGCGAGCACCGTGCGCGTGCCGGGAGGGCTGAGGCTGAGGCCAATCAGCAGTCCCAGCACAGCGGCTGCTGGCAGCAGTTCTTTCAGCAGGGGCTGACGGTTCAACCGGTGAAAGCCACCACTGCCTTCGGCCCTGAGATAGGGGAACCAGGCGATGGCCAGCAGCGGGGCGATGCGGCCCCAGACCGCACTCCAGATCAACAGGGTGGGGGCCAAAGCAGCGAGGCCCAGCAGGGCGCCGAGTTTGAGCAGCAGCACCATCAATCCAGCCACCAAGCCGCTGGCACCGATGCGGCTGTCGGCCATGGCGGCCAGGCAGCGGGGGCCGGCGGCCAAGCCATCGCCGGTGTCCATCGCCCCGTCGAGGTGCAAACCGCCGGTGAGCCACAGCCCCAGGGCCAGCACCAGCAGGGCGCAGCTGGCGCTGGGCACCCCCAGTTCGCGGCCCAGCAGCCAGAGGGCGGCTTGCGCGCCGCCGATGAACACACCAATCACCGGCGCAAACCGGGCGATCCGCTCAAAGCGCGGCGTCACCCCAGGCCAGAGCGGGAGCGTTGTGTAGAAGATCCAGCTTCCGGCTAGATCGGGCCACCACCTGAGCATCAGCGGTTGGGTGCTGCCTCCATCCTGCGCCTCGCCATAGGGTGAGAGTTGCGCTGCTGTTGGGTGTTGAGCACTGCTGCTCCGTTCCAATTCGAGCTGCTGCATCGCTGCCCCCATACCCAGGCCCGCACGGGGCGCTTCCACACCCCCCATGGCGTGGTGGAGACCCCACGTTTCATGCCGGTGGGCACCGCTGCCACGGTCAAGGGCATCAGCGCCGAGCAACTGCGCAGCACGGATGCGCAGATGGTGCTCTCCAACACCTTCCATCTGCATCTGCAACCGGGCGAATCGATCGTGGCGGCCGCCGGCGGTCTGCACCGCTTCATGGGTTGGTCTGGGCCGATGCTCACCGACTCGGGCGGGTTCCAGGTGTTCAGCCTGGCGAGCCTCAATGCGATCAAAGAGCGCGGCGTCACCTTCCAATCCCCCCGAGATGGCTCGGTGGTTGAGCTCACCCCCGAGCGCTCGATGGCGATCCAAGAGCAGCTGGGGGCTGATGTGGCCATGGCCTTCGATCAGTGCCCTCCTTACCCCGCCAGTCATGAGGATGTGCGCGAGGCCTGCGGCCGCACGCACCGCTGGTTAGAGCGCTGTGTCACGGCCCATCAGCGACCGGATCAGGCGCTGTTTGGAATCGTGCAAGGGGGCGTTTTCCAAGACCTGCGCGAAGAATCAGCCCGGGTGATCGCCAGCTTTGATTTGCCCGGCTGTGCCATTGGCGGGGTCAGCGTGGGCGAGCCTGCAGCGGCCATGCATGAGGTGGTGCGCTGGTGCACGCCGCTGCTGCCGGAGCACAAGCCCCGCTACCTGATGGGGGTGGGCACCCTGCCGGAGATGGCGCAAGCCGTGGCCCATGGGGTGGATCTATTTGATTGTGTGCTTCCAACACGTTTGGGCCGCCATGGAGCGGCGCTGGTGAACGGTGAGCGCTGGAATCTCAAAAATGCCCGCTTCCGGGAGGATCACACCCCCCTGGATCCCAGTTGCCCCTGTGCCTGCTGCCAACAGCACAGCCGGGCTTACCTGCATCACCTGATCAAGAGCGATGAAATCCTCGGGTTGACGCTGCTGAGCCTGCACAACCTCACGCAGTTGATCCGCTACACCAAAGCGATGGCCCAGGCCATTGAGCAGGGTTGTTTTTCAGAGCATTTCGCTCCTTGGGAGCCGAACTCACCGGCGGCCCACACGTGGTAGCGTCCAGCGACTGCTTGGTTTGCGACCACGATGGTGAACGCTGCACTGCCTCTGTTGGCCCAGCTTCCCGAGGCTTACCGCGCCTTTGGCCCGCTCGTGGACATCCTTCCGCTTATCCCGGTCTTTTTCCTGCTTCTGGCCTTTGTGTGGCAGGCCTCGGTGGGTTTCCGCTGATCACAGCCCAGGCGAACTGCGGCAGCGACAGCATGCGGCGCCAGCGGCTGGGTTCCTGAAGCAATCGGTACAGCCACTCGATTTGAAGGGCTCCCATCCATTGGGGGGCCCTTTTCTTTTGCCCTGACCACACATCAAAACTGCCGCCAACGCCCATCCACAGCCCCCCTTGGTTCGGGTGCAGGCGCTCGATCCAGGTTTCCTGCCGCGGCACGCCCAAGGCCGCTAGCACCAGATCAGGCTTCAGCGTGAGCAGCTGATGTTCCAGCCCCGGCCAGGCTTCGGGCGCTTGAAAGCCATGCACGGCCATCACCAGCTGCAGGCCCGGGTGATCGAGGGGGAGCTGCTCGCTGAGCTGGCCCATCACCGCCGGGCTCGCCCCCACCAGGGCCACGCGCCAGTGATGTTGGGCGGCATGGGCCAGCAGGTCATGGGCGAGCTCAATGCCAGGGCTGCGGCGCACCCGAATGCCTTGGCGCCGCAAGGCCCACACCACCCCCGCACCATCGGGAATCACCAGGTCCGCGGCTCGAATCGCTTGCCCCAGCTCTGGCTGGGCGAGCGCCGTCATCGTCATCTCGGCATTGAGGGTGACCAGCTGCCCGCCGCCATTGCGGTGCAGTTCCACCGCGGCCGCGAGCACATCCGGGCAAACGTCGACCGGCATCCCGAGCACCTGCTGGCGGTCACAGGGGCTGGGGGCTGAGGACATGGGCAGAGCCGCTGACGCGAGAGAATCTGATCGATGATGACCAGCCTGACAACGCAGACCAGTGCTGGCCCGGCACTGGAGCAACTGGAACGCCTCGATGCCCAGGTGGACCGTGTGTTCCTGGCTAGGCAGCACCCGATCACGGGCCTGATGCCGGCTAGCACCGCCAACACGGTGCACGGCAATTACGGCGACGCCTGGGTGCGCGACAACGTCTACACCGTTCAGGCCATCTGGGGTCTGGCGCTGGCCTGGCGGCGTCAAGGGCAACGGCCTGCGCGCGTGTATGCGCTGGAGCAGAGCGTGCTGGCGCTGATGCGCGGCTTGATGCGCTCGATGATGGCCCAGGCGGCCAAGGTGGAACGCTTCAAGGCGAGCCAGGAGCTGCTCGATGCCTTGCATGCCAAATACGACACCGCGACCGGCCAGCCGGTGGTGGCGGACAACGCCTGGGGGCATTTGCAGCTCGATGCCACATCCCTGTTTGTGTTGCAGCTGGCGCAGCTCACGCGCTCAGGCCTGGTGGTGGTGGCCAATGCGGCCCAGGCCGCCTTTGTGCAAAACCTGATCTATTACCTCTGCCGCGCCTACCGGGTGGCGGATTACGGCATTTGGGAGCGCGGCGACAAGGGCAACAACGGCGCCCCCGAGCGCAATGCCAGCTCGATTGGCTTGGTGAAAGCGGCCTTGGAGGCCAGTGCTGGCTTGGATCCCTTTGGGCCCCATGGCGATGGCCGCCACATCCTTTGGGTGCCGCCCGATGCGGTGCTGCGCCTCAGGCGCGCCTTGGAGGCTCTGCTGCCGCGGGAATCGGCCAGCAAGGAGGTCGATAGCGGGTGCCTGGCGGTAATTGGCTACCCCTCCTGGGGCGTTGAGGGCGATGAGCTGCGCGCCCGCACCCAAGCCGCCATCCACCGGGAGCTGGGGGGCCGCTATGGCTACAGCCGCTTCCGCCGCGATGGCCATCAGACCGTGGTGGAGGACAGCACACGCCTGCACTACGAGCCCGAGGAGCTGGCTTGCTTTGAAGGCATCGAATGCCAATGGCCCCTGTTTTTGGCCTTTGAGTTGGTCAGCGCCTGCATGGAGGAGCGTTGGCAGCAGGCCGCAGACTTGGATCAGCAGCTGCAGCAGCTTGCGGTTCAGCGCGGCGAGGACGCGTTGCTGCCTGAGCTGTATCGGGTCCCGGCTGAGGCGGTGGAGGCTGAGCGCCAATCCCCTGGCAGCCAGCGGCGCGAGGCCAACGACAACGTGCCCTTGCTGTGGAGTCAGAGCCTCTGGTTGCTGGGTCAGTTGCTGTTAGCCCGCTGGATTACGCCCGAGGACTTGGATCCCTGCGGCCGGCGGTTGCCGCGTCGTCCTGGCTGTCAGCGGGTGCGGCTGGCGTTGGTGCCCGGCGATGCTGCGGTGGCCGCCGGTTTGAGCCGTGAAGGCCTGCCGATCGTCACCCCAGGTGATGGCGATGTGGCCATTGAGTCGTCCCATCGGCTGGCCCAGGCGCTGGCCCCATTGGGGCGCTGCGAGAGCTTGGGGCTGAGCGGGCCGCCGGAGGGCACCACCGCCACCTTGGCGGTGGCCAGGCTCTACCGCTGCGGCGAGCAGCTGACGGCGTTTTTGCCCCCCGTGCTCGAGGAGAGCACCTTTTATCTGGCCGATGACCCTGAGCAGCTGGCCGATGCCCTGCTGGGGGAGCTGCGGTTGCTGCAACGCCATTGGCTGGCCGATGGCGAGCCGCTGCTGTTGGTGCCGATTGCTGCGGCACCTTTTGCCCGCCGCCGTGAGCAGGTGTTGGAGCTGGCCCGCAGCTTGGCCTCGGGATCGCTGGGGGGTGTGGAGGTGCAGTTGGGCACCCTGGCCGATCACAGGGCGGCGGCCGCCTGCGAACCGGTGGTGTTGCCGGCGCTGCCGCCAGCTGTGCCGTTGCCGGCGATTCCACTGCAATTGGCCCAGGCCAGCGGCTACCGCTCGCTCACGGTCGACCGGGAGCAAGAACTGGAGCTGGAATCCACCACGCCCCTCGATTTGGCGGCCCAGCTCTGGGGCAGCACCTCCCTGCGGGAGCAGGCGGAATTGCTGGAGCAGTTGCAGTTGCGCCTGGGTGCTGCCGCTCAGGTGCAGGCGCCTGATCAGGCCTTGCCGGTGCCCGTGGCCCAGATGGTGGAGGCGGTCTATCGCCGCAGCCTGGAGGCTGGTGATTGGGAGCCGGTGCGCCGCTGCGCTGGGCTGCTGGGGTTGGTGCACCCCCACCTCGAGGATGCCCTCGATGATTTGCTCGCCCGCAACCGCCAATTGGTGGTGGGCCGCAACTACACCAGCCGTTCGCGCATCAGTGAGCCCCTCGACAGCGCCGCCATCGCCCAGCGGATGCGCCAGTTCAGCGGGGAAGACAGCCGCGAGACGATCCTGCAGCAGGAGTTGTTGCTGGCGCTCGAGGGTTTGGCCCGCCAACGCCCAGCCTTGCTTCAGGGCACCTTGACCTTCCAGCTGGGGCAGTTGCTGCTGCTGCTCACCAGCGAATTGGCGTCCGAGCGCAAGCTCGGCTCAGCCGAAGCCTTTGAAGCCCTGTGCGCTTTGCCCCCCCATGGCATTTTCCGGCGTTTGGGGGTGGTGCTCGCTGATCTCACCCGGGCTCGGGCGGCCTTGCAGCGCTGCGAGCAGCTGCATCTACGCGGCCAAGCGCTGTGGCAAGCCCCTGCGCCGGTGGCCGAGAAACCCACCGGTGGCTGCTGGCTGCAGCACCGGGTGCGCCGCGGGGCGTTGCAGTGGGTGCCGCGCAATTTTTATCCCGGTGTGTGGGGGCTGCTGCAGCACTGCCGCGGGCTGTTGATTGGCGACAAGTTGGAGCGCCGCAACCGCCTCGACAGCGCGTTGCTCGCGGAGAAAACGCCTGATGAGCAGAACTTCGCGGTGTTGGTGGAGCACCTGCTCAGCAAGATCGAAGCGCCGGAGTACCGCCAACTCTCCATCGAAGCGCTGTTGTCGTTGATGGCCTTCTTTGAGGCGAACCCCGATGTCTGCTTTGACGACCACATCGCCTTGGATGTGGTGATTGGCCATGCCGTGCGGCTGGGTTGGCTGGAGCAGGACCCCAGCCACCGCCTCAGCGACTACGGCTCCCACAAGGCCGCCGCTTGGGACGGCTTCTACCGGGCCTCACCAACCCGCTGCCGCGAGCTTTGCGTTGAGGCGTTGCATCAATTGGTCGACAGCGAAATCGCGGCTTAAAGCGGCGTGTCGAGTTGCAGCAAGCTCTGCTGCGGCTGCTCAACGGCCTGCTCAATCAGGTCGGCCAGCCGCAACGCCCTGGAGGCCTGCAGGCCATCGACGGCTGGTTTGGCTGCACCACGCACGCATTGCAGGAAGTGCTCGAGCTCGGCGTAGAGCGGCTCGGTGGGGGAGATGCTCACCTCTTCGATGAAGCCGTCGTGGCGATAGAGCAGTTCGCCCCGAGTGGCGGAATAGGACTCATGGGCGCGCCGGTGGATGCGCAAGTTGCGGTTGAGGAAGTCCGCCTCCACCAGGCTGTCGCGGCAATGGGCCGTGAGGCAGCGCTCCTTGCGGTGGCTCATCTTGCTGGCGGTGAGGCTGGCCGCCACGCCATTGGCGAAATTCAAGGTGGCGGTGACGTAGTCGATGGGGCCGTCGCTGCTGCGGCCGCCGGCCGCGGCAAATCCCACCACGGGGGCTCCAGCCAGCTCCAGGGCCAAGTCGATGTCGTGGATCATCAGATCCAGCACCACCGAGACATCGTTGGCGCGATCGGCATGGGGGCTGTGGCGCCGGCCTTCGAGCACCACCACTTCTTCATTGGCCACCACGTTGAGCAGCTCGCGAAAGGCTGGGTTGAAGCGCTCGATGTGGCCCACTTGCAGCAAGCGGCCAGCCTGTTCTGCTGCGGCGATTAGCTCACCGGCTTCCTGTTCATTGGCCGCAATGGGCTTTTCAATCAGCACATGCACGCCGGCCTTGAGGCAGGCCATGCCCACGGGGTGGTGCAGCAGGGTTGGCACGGCAATGCAAACCGCTTCCACCTCCGCGATCAGGTCGTTGTAGTCAGCAAACCAGCGGCAACCGAACTGTTCGGTGGCTAAGGCGCCGCGGGCGGCATCGGGGTCGGCAACGCCCACCAGCTCGGCATCGCGCAGCAGGCTCAGCACACGGGCGTGGTTCCAGCCCATGTTGCCGATGCCGATCACGCCCACCTTGACTGGTTTCATCCTGGTGAGCTGGGCGGTGTTGCAGGCAGGGGACTAGTCCTGCTGGGGGCTCATTATCAACGCATTGCTGCGTTCTCCGAGGCAGATCTTCACGTCCTCGATGCGGGGCCCGTCCATCGTCAGCACCGTGAACTGGTCGCCTTCCCAGTTCAGGGCCTCACCAGCAGCGGGGATGTGCTGCAGCCGCTCCAGCAGAAACCCAGCCAGGGTGTGGTGTTCATCGGATTCCGGCAGCTTGAGCCCCAGCTGGCGATTGAGCTCAAAAATCTCCAGATCACCGGCTACGCGCCAGCAGTTGCCGCCCAGCGGAATCAGATCGTCGTCGTCGCCGTCGTCTTCCAACTCTTCGCCCACGATTTCGCTGGTGAGATCGGCGATGGTCACCAGGCCTTCGGTGCCGCCGTGTTCATCCACCACCACCAGCAAGGGTTCTCCGCTGCGGATTTGGGGCAACAGATCAGCGAGGGAGGCGCTTTCTTGAATCCGGGCCACCGGGCAGATGTAGGGGGTCAAGGGGGAGTCGAGCGTCAGCTCCCCCCGCGCCAGTGGAGCGGCCAGCAGGCGGAGATCCAGCAGGCCGCGCACATCATCCAGGGATTCGCCAATCACCGGGAAGCGGGCATGGCGCGTGGAGACCACCGCCTCCATCAGATCGCTAAGGCAGGCCTCCAGCGGCAAGGTCACCATCCCGGAGCGGGGCACCATCACCTCGCGCACCTGGGTGTCGCGCAGGGAGAACACCCCCTCAAGGATGTTGCGCTCGTCGGGCTCCAGGCCGATCACGGCATCGTTCTCGATCAAGCTTTCGAGCTCGCCGGCTGAGAGCGATGGCACCAGCCGGTCCCATTGCAGCGGCAGCCCTGAGGCGCGCAGCAGCACGTTGGCCAGGGCCTCGATGGCGCTCAGCAGCGGGGCCAAGGCTTGGTTGACCGATTCGAGCAGGGGGCCGAGCCGCAGTGCCGCGTTTTCCGGGTCATCGAGCACCCAGGCCTTGGGCAGCAATCCCCCCAGCAGGGTGGCCAGCAGGGCGAGCAGGCCAAACACCACCAGCTGCAGCCAGGCCGGAGGCGTGGAGCCATGCAGCAGGGTGAGCAGGCTGTGGCTGCCCCAGCCGAGGGCCAACAGGGCCAGGCTTAACCCCAATTGGGTGGCCAGCAAGGCCCGGCGCAGATGCCGCTGCAGGCGTGCAATCGCTAACGCCGCCGCATTGCCGCGCTCGGCCAGTTCCTGCACCCGGGTGGGCCGCAGCCGCATCAAGGCAAATTCGCTGGCAGCAAAGAAGGCCACCAGGGCCAGCAGCAACACCAGAGTCAGCAACCGCAGGGAAAGCCCCATGAACTCTGTGGATGCCAGCTGGCGAATGGCTGAATTATGAGTCGCCGGTGGCGCTATGCCAGCTGCGGTGCAGATGTTGCAGCAGCGGTGCCAAGGGGTCGGCCGTCATCGAATCGGGCGCCGCGGCAGCCGGATCAGGCCAACGCCGGCGAATGCGTTCCCCTGCTTTCATGCGGCGCCAAAGCTGCTGAAGGCGTCGATCGGCAGACGGGGAGGGCATCCATGCGGGCTTGGGACGCCATTCTGCAACGCCTTATTTTCCTTTCCTCACCAAACAATTTGCGGGCCCCGCTTTAGGCCAATCCCATCACCTTGCGGTAGGCCGGCCGCCCCTGGGTGGCGGCGATGTTGGCCTGAACCGCTGGATAGGGGCTCAGGTCTAGATCGGGAAAAAACATTGGCAGGTAGGCCAAATACGCATTCACGGCGCAATCAGCCACCCCCCAGCTGCTGCCCATCAGGGGCTTGCCGCCATCGAGCAGGCCGTTGAGCACACCCATTAGCCGCGGAAACTCCTTCTCCCGATTGCTGGGAACAAACAACGCCGTCGCCAAGGTGGCGTTGGCAAACAGCACCCATTGGGCCGCCTGGCTGCGCTGCGCGCTGCTGCTGCATTCACCGCTGAGCTCGGCCAGGTAGAGCAAGATCGCGCCGCTCTCGAACAGCTGCAGGCGGCCCCCCGGCACTTCTGGGGCTTCGTGCACCAGGGCCGGCAATTTGCCGAAGGGGTTGATGCTTAAAAACGGCTCGCGGCTGTGCTCGCCAGCGCGCATGTCGAGCATGCGCCAGTCGTAAGCGATGCCTTTTTCCTCCATGTACCAGCGGGGCATGGAGGCGCGGGTGCGGGCACCGCCGTAGAGGGTGAGAGCCATTGGGATGGGGGTCGCGAGGATCGAACTCGCCTAAGGCGAATTATGAGTTCGCTGCATTCACCAGATTGCTAGACCCCCGGCCAGCACAGCCATTGTGAACCAGCTGTCACCACAGGCCGCGAACGGGCTCAATCTCGATCAGTGGTTCGATCTTGCGCATGCTGCCTGTGTAAGGCGTTTCCAGGTCGGCCACCCGGCGCGGCAGCGGGCTGCTCTGCTCATCGAGCAGCGAGCGATAGGTGTTCTCGATCGCTGAGCCATCCCAAACGATGGTTTGGTCGGGGAAGCCAAAGCCCATCACCTTGGTGCCATCGCCGCCACCCATCGAGATCCCCAGCAGGTCGGTGATCTGGTGGGTGATGTCGATGCCGCGGGCGAAAGGCGCTGTGTAGGAGAAAGCCCGTTGGTCGATCAGCTCGGCCGTGGTTTCGATCGCGCCGCAACGGGTCACCTCCACCGGTTGCCGCGGTTGCTCATCGGGGTAGCTGCCGAGCGGGGCCTCGAAGGTGGTGGTGCAGACCATGGGGCCAGCGGCAGCCGGCGTGGCCAGCAGGGCAACGCAGGCGCTGAAGAGGGCTTGGCGGACCATGGAGGCGTAACGGAGTCCCGGCTCAAGGTAAAAACGATGAAGCCTCCGCGCCAGAGTTCATGACCGCTGCCGATCCCCTTCTCGAGCTGCTGGCCTCGCGGGCTTACCGGCGCGGGCAATTCACCCTGGCCTCAGGCCGCAGCAGCGAGCACTACGTCAATTGCAAGCCGGTCACCCTCAGCGGCCGCGGCGCCCAGTTGCTGGCACCGAAATTGTTGGCCTTGGTCGAGCCCGATGCGGTGGCCGTCGCGGGCCTCACCCTCGGCGCTGATCCGATGGTCAGCTGGGTGGCCCATGCCGCAGCCCTGGGTGGCCGCGAGTTGGATGCCCTGATCGTGCGCAAGGAAGCCAAAGGCCATGGCACCGGCGCTTGGTTGGAAGGACCGCTGCCTGAATCTGGTGCGCGAATCACCCTGTTGGAAGACGTGGTCACCAGCGGCGGCTCGGCGCTCAAGGCCGTCAAGCAACTGCGCGCTGCGGGCTACCAACTGGAGCGGGTGGTGGCGATTGTTGATCGCGAGGAAGGGGGCGCGGCCGCCTTGGCGGCTGAAGGATTGGAGCTCAAAGCCCTCTATCAGCTCAGCGCCGTGTCGGCGCAACATCAGCTCAGCCAGGCGGCTCAGTCATGACTGCGAGCGCGTGGTCGCTGCCAGCGTCCCCCTTCCGTTTCACGCTTCCGGTTGCCCGGATTCCCTTGCGCGGTGAGGGCAGTTTGCGGGTGCTGCACGGCCAAACCACCCAGGCCATTGAGGGAGCCGCCACAGGCAGCCTGATCGAAACCTGCTGCGTCACGCCAACGGCCCGTTTGGTGGCCTTGGCTGCCGTGGCGGTGGTGGCCGATGGCGCCGATTTGCTCGTCACCGCTGGTTCGGCGGCTCAGGTGCACCAATCCCTCGATCGGGTCTTGTTCCCCGCTGATCGTGTGGCCCTGGGTGAGCCGCAAACCTTGCTTTGGCATGGGCTGGTGCAGCCCGATGGGGAGCCCGGTGGTGCTGGTTGGTCGCTTCCTGGCCGGCACTGGCTGCTCGCTGAAGGGGAGGCTTTGCCGGAACCGCTGGTGGCAGCGGCGGCCTTGAGCCCCGAGCAGCAGGAGCAGCTGCGGATCCATCAGGGCATCCCCGCCCCAGGCGCTGAGCTCAGCGAGGAGTTCAACCCGTTTGAGCTGGGATTGCGCCAGCGGGTGAGCTTGGAGAAGGGCTGCTATCTGGGCCAGGAAACCCTGGCCAAGCTCCATTCACGCGATGGCCTCAAGCAGCAACTCAGGCGTTTTGTGGTGGCGGCTGGATCGGCTGCACCGGAGCCCGGCCAGCAGCTGCGCACCGCCACAGGTGAGCGCGCCGCGGTGGTGACATCGCTCCAAGGGGACCGCGGCCTGTTGCTGCTGCATCGCCGCTGCTGGGATCAATCGGAGCTCGCTGGGCTGGAGTTGTCGCTGCCCGATGCCGCCGCATTCGATAGCCACTGAGCCACCGCCCAGGTCGCGAGGCAGTCGTCGCGGTTGTAGCGAAGGATCTGATCGAGTTGGTGGCGCTGGCGGCGTGCCCGCCATTGGCGCCACCAGAGCACACAGCGGGCCCCTTCGGCGGTGGGCTGGCTCCAGCGGAAGCCTCGCCAGCTGGCCACTGCTTTGAGCCCGTAGCTGTCGACGGGTAGCCGCCAGTGCTGCCGGACGCGCTGGTGCAAATCCACCAAGCCTTGGGGCGGCTCGCTGTTTTGGCGTTCGGCCATTCGCTTGAGGGCGATGGCTTCGGTTTCGCCGTAGTGCAGCACCGGCCAGCCGGGGTGGGCTGCCAGCAGGCGTTGCAGCCGCAGCCAGAGGCGATCTTCGCCGTGCTCCCGCAAGGCCAGGATCGGCCGGTAGGGGGCGCTGCCTGCCGCTTCAAAGCGGCCATCGGCCCCGCGGCTCAACGGCAGAAAGCCATGCAAAAAATCGTCTCGGGCATCGGGATCCGATTCGATGTCGTAGAGCAACACCCCAGGGGCATCGCTGAGCTCGGGCAAGGGGTCGGGATTGCCGGCCTGCAGCGGCTCGGCGATGCCGCACTGCTGAACTTTGGCTTGGGCGATCAACTCGATGGCCAGCTCCGGTTGTTGGATGCCGCGCTCGTCTAGCTGCTGCATCAACCAGTCGCTGGGGGCATCGGCGAGGGCCTGGCGATCCGCGATGCCCAGCTCTTGCAGCAATTCCTGGCGTTTGCCGCCAATGCCGCTCACGGTGCTCAGTTCGCCTTGGGCTTCCGCCACCGCATCACAGCTGCGCCGCCAGCTGCAGAGGGTGCATTTGCGCCGGTCGTGGGTCAGTGGTGGCGGGTTGCGGCGTTTGAGGTCCTGCTGCAGCCGCGTGAGGGCCGTTTGCATTTGGCGGTTCAGCCCGCTGTGCAGGCTCAGCCGTTCGCGCTGTCCGCGGGGATTGAGCAGCCAGCCCTGGCTGGCCGCGGTGCCCTGCACCGGCTCCAGCAGCCAGCCCCAGAGGGCCAAGGTGAGGCGATGCTCCCGGGTGCCGTGGCGCCCCGGCTGCAGTAGCGCGGGTTGGTAGCTGAAGTTGCCCAGCTGGCTGGGCTGCGGTTTGCGCAGCAACAAGGTGGGCCGGCCGCAAATGCCATCGCGCCGCAGCAGCAACAACCGCACGGCTGGTTCGCCCCGTTGCAGGGCTCCCAAGCCTGTGCAGCGCTCGAGCGGCTGGTTGATGCATTGCTGCAACCGCCGTTCACGATCAGCCAGCTGCAGGGCGCGGTGCGGGTTCCAGAGCCGCTCGGCTGGATCCCCATGGCGATCCAGCCAGGCTTTGCGCCGGCAACGCAGCCAGCTGCGCAGCAAGCGGTCACTGAGCGGATGCACCATCGATTCAAGCTAGAAGGGTGCTCCGCCCGGGCCTCTCGCCATGCAGCTCACCTATTTCGGCGCCAATGGCTGGTTGCTGGAGCTCGCTGGTCAGCGCCTGTTGCTGGATCCCTGGTTGGTGGGTCCCCTGCGCTTCGGTGGAGCGGGTTGGTTGTTTGAAGGCACGCTGCCCCGCGAGTGGCCGATCCCCGGCGATCTCGATGGCGTGTTGTTGACTCAGGGCCTGCCGGATCATGCCCATCCCGCCACCTTGGAGCGCTTGCCCAAGGAGCTGCCGGTGATTGGCTCCGCGGCGGCGGTGCAACAAGCGCGCCGGTTCGGCTTCACCCAAACCGACACCCTGCGACCTGGTGAACGCCTGCAGCGCGGTTTGCTCGAGATCCAAGCCACCGCTGGTGCACCGGTGCCCCAGGTGGAAAACGGGTATCTGCTGCGCGGCTCAGGGGAAAGCCTGTATGTGGAGCCCCATGGCTTCTTGGATCCGGCTGTGCCCGCTGAAGCGCTCACCGCGGTGATCACACCGGTGATGGATTTAGGCCTGCCTGTGGCAGGGGCGTTTGTGAAGGGTCGATCCGTGGTGCCGCAGCTGTTGGAGCGGTTTACACCGGCTCACCTGCTGGCCAGCACGGCCGGCGGCGATGTGGCTTACAGCGGATTGCTGCAGCAGGTGCTGCAGGCCCAGGCCAACAGCGATGAAGAGCAAGCGCAGCTGGCCGGCCGGCACCCGCACACCCGCTTCATTGATCCCGATCCAGGACACTGCTATCAACTCAGCGCTGACTGATGTCTTCCGCACCCCTGCACCTGGAGCCTGCAGCCATCGCCTTTGGCACCGATGGCTGGCGTGGTGTTCTCGGGGTGGACATCACCATCGAGCGCCTGTTGCCGGTAGCGGCGGCTGCGGCCGCGGAGCTCGCCCATTCCGCACCGCCAGAGCTCGAGAGCCGCACGGTGGTGATCGGCTACGACCGCCGCTTTCTGGCCCCGGAATTGGCAGCCGCCATCGCTGCTGCTGTGCGCGGGGTGGGGTTGGAGCCGCTGCTGGCGCAAGAACCCTTGCCCACGCCCGCCTGCAGTTGGGTGGTGGTGGAGCGCCGTGCCCTGGGCGCGCTGGTGATCACCGCCAGCCACAACCCTCCCGAATGGCTTGGCCTCAAGATCAAGGGCCACTTCGGCGGCTCGGTGGAAGGTGATTTCACCAAGCGCGTTGAGCGGCGCCTGCAGGCCGGCGGCATCACGGTGCCGCAGCCAGGAGAAACCGAATGCTTTGACGGTTGGGCGGAATACCTCCAGGGCCTGCGCGGCGCCATGGACACCAACGCGCTGCGCCATGGGCTGCAGAGCTTGGGCCTCAAGGTGATCGTTGATCCCATGCATGGCTCGGCCGCTGGTGGTCTGCCGGCGCTGTTGGGGGAGGCGGTGAGTGAAATCCGCTCGCAGCGCGATCCCCTGTTTGGTGGCCATCCACCCGAGCCGCTGGCCCCCTACCTCGGGGAGTTGATTGCCCAGGTCAAAGCCAGCACAGCCGCTGGTCAGCCCGCGGTGGGCATTGTTTTTGACGGCGATGGTGATCGCATTGCGGCCATTGATGAGCAGGGGCGCTACTGCAGTACGCAGCTGTTGATGCCGCTGCTCATCGACCATCTGGCCCGGGCCAGGAATCTGCCCGGCAAGGTGATCAAGACCGTGAGCGGTTCGGATTTGATGCGGCGCGTTGCCGAAGACCTGGGCCGTGAGGTGGTCGAAAAGCCCGTTGGCTTTAAGTACATCGCCAGCGAAATGCTCAGCGGCCAGGTGCTGGTGGGTGGTGAGGAATCAGGGGGTGTGGGCTTTGGCATGCACTTGCCCGAGCGCGATGCCGCTTTCGCTGCGCTGCTGCTGCTGGAGGCCTTGGTGGAAGGCGGCCAGCCCTTGGGTGCCCGCCTTGAGGCTTTGCAGGAGCGTTGCGGCGGCGGCAGTCATTACGACCGCTTGGATTTGCGCTTGGCCGGCATGGACAGCCGCCAGCGCCTCGAGCAGCAGTTGGCCGACGCGCCGCCTGACAGCGTTGCTGGCATGCCGGTGCAGGAGGTGATTCGCACCGATGGCGTCAAGCTGCGCTTGGGCCCCAGCCATTGGCTGATGCTGCGTTTTTCAGGTACCGAACCGCTGCTGCGCCTCTACTGCGAAGCGCCCAATGCCGGGCGTGTGGCCGAAGTGTTGGCCTGGGCCCGCGAGTTGGCCGAAGCCGCATGAGCATTCCTCATGGCCTCAAACGGACCCTGGTGATTGCCAGCGGCAATGCCGGCAAGGTGCGTGAGTTTCGGGAGCTCCTGCAACAGCTGCCATTGGAGCTGCAGCCCCAGCCCGAGGGCATGGAGGTGGAGGAAACAGGACTCACCTTTGCTGAGAATGCCCGGCTCAAAGCGCTGGCAGTCGCCAAGGCGAGCGGGGCGTGGGCGTTGGCGGATGATTCCGGCCTCAGCGTGATGGCTCTCGGGGGGGCTCCAGGGGTGCATTCCGCCCGCTATGCCGCGACTGATCCAGAACGGATTGCGCGGCTCTTGAGCGAGCTGGGCGGCCAGGACGATCGGCGCGCTGAATTTCGCGCTGCGCTTTGCCTGGCGGATGCATCGGGGCAGGTGCTGCTTGAAGTTGAGGGCTGCTGCGCTGGTGTGATCACCAGCGAGCCTCGGGGTGATTCAGGCTTTGGTTACGACCCGATTTTTGAGGTTGAGGGCACCGCGTTGACCTTTGCTGAAATGGCGCCTGAGCAGAAGCGAGCTGTGGGCCATCGCGGCCGCGCCTTTGCCCTGCTCGAGCCCGAGTTGGGCAAACTCCTCAACGATCAGTAGCGCTGATCACAAAACAAGACAGTCGGCGGCGGGATTGAGGGCCAATCTTTAGGTTGGCCATTGCCGCTGACGACATCATGGCCATCGCCATGACGACGGGTTACAGCGCGCAGACCGAAGGCGCATTGCGCTGCATCGAAGCCGCTTCGGACTGGGCCTTAGCTTGCGTTGACGCTCTGCCACAGCAGAGCGCATACACCCTGATCGACTACGGGGCTGCCGATGGCGGCACAGCCGTTGGGCTGTGGAACTCCGTGTTGGATCGCCTCCACGAGCGCCAGCCCCAGGCCCACTACACGCTGGTGGGCAATGACCTGCCCAGCAACGACAACGTGGCCTTGGCCGCCAATGTGGCGCTGCAGTTGTCGCGCCCTCCCAGCCCAACGGTGCTGGTGAGCTGCCGCAGCTTCTACGAGCAGGTGATGGCGCCGGGGTCGGTCAGCTTTGGCTTTACCGCCACCGCCATGCACTGGCTCAGTCAGTCGGCGGGTGCCCTCGATGGCCACACCCACGTTCAGGCCTCCGGTGATGCTGAGGCCCTGGGCCGTTTCACCGCGCAGGCCATGCGCGACTGGAATGCCCTGCTGGAGCTGCGCTCTAGGGAACTGCAGGTGGGAGGCCGTTTGTTGACGGTGAACCTCTCCCGCGATGAGGCCGGTCTCTACTTGGGACATAACGGCGGCCGCACCCGCAATGTGCACGATCAGCTGCACCAGATCTGGCGAGAGATGGCCGATGAAGGTCGCATCAGCGCCGATCACTACCGCGCGGCCACGGTGATGAACTTCTACAAGTCACCCGATGAGTTCATGGCACCGCTGAAGGACACCACTTCAGCGGCCTACCGCAACGGCCTGCGCCTGATTGATCAGCGCACGGTGTATGTGGAGTGCCCCTACCGCCGCCGCTGGAAGGAGAACGGTGATACGGCTGCCTTCGCCGCTGGCTTGATGGCCACCATCCGCAGCTGGAGTCGCCACAGCTTTGCCTCAACCGCTGGCGATGCCGCCGCCGATGAGCTGTATGCCCGTCTGGAACAGCGCATTGCTGCAGCTCCCGATGAATGGAGCCTCGACTACGTCGAGCACCACCAAATGATGGGCAAGGTGGCCGCATGAGGAGTGCCGATTCCAGCAGTCCACAGGTGCGCGTGCTGGCGGAGCACATCTCTGATCACCTCTCGGTTTTCGTGGTGGCCGAGAACACCGATGCTGAGCGGCCGGCCAATGGCGGGCTGCGGCTGCTCTCCTACGACAGCGACGCCACCTGCAAAGCCGATGGCCACCGCCTGGCCAGCTTGATGACCAACAAGCATTCCTTGTATGGCACCGGTTTTGCCGGCGGCAAGGTGGTGGCTCGCGCTGCCAATCCCGCAGCGGTGAAAGATGAGCTGATCAATGTCACCGCTGAGCTGCTCGAGTCGCTCGGCGGGGCCATGATCACCGGCTGCGATCTCAACACCAGCCTTGAGGACATGGAGCGGCTGACCGCTCTGACGCCCCATGTGTTGGCTGCTGTGGGCAGCCCGGTGGATGCCAGCAGCGCCACGGCGTTCGGCACGATCGGCGCGGTGGAAGCCGTGCTGCAGGCCAGCTTGGATCAGGCGCCCGCGGGTCGGGCCTTGGTGCATGGTTGCGGCGCCGTGGGCGGACCGGTGGCCCAGGCCCTCATCGCTAGCGGCTGGCAGGTCTTCACGGTGGACATGGACCCGGCTCGGGCCCAGATCAAGGGGGCGACGCCCTTGGATCCAGCGTCGCCGTGGTGGACCGAGGAGCTCGACTTGCTGCTGCCTTGCTCGATTTCTGGTCTGCTCAGCGCTGAGATCAGTGCTGCCCTGCAGGTGAAGTCGGTGGTTCCCGCCGCCAATGCCCCCTTTGCCGACCCGGCCCTGGCTGATCAGATGCGGCAGCGGGGCGTGCGGGTGTTGCCCGATCCCTTGGTCAATGCCGGAGCGGTGATTGCTGATTCGATCGAGCGCTTTGCTCCAGAGGCCTGGAAACAGGCCAGCCCGGAGCAGGTGTACGGCTTTGTGCGTCAGGCCGTTCGCCAGCGCGCCAGCGATTTCCTGGCCCAACGGGATCGCGGCCTCAGCGTTGGTGAGGCTCTGATGCATGTGGCTGCTGGTCGTAGCCAGGACCCCATTGGCCTCAGTTTTGTGTTGCCCACATGAGCACCCAATCCCTTCCCAGCCGCGCTGCGGTGGTGATCGTTGGCGGCGGCATGGCTGGCCTGAGCTGCGCCTCATCGCTGGCCCAGCAGGGTGTCAGCGATGTGGTGCTGCTGGAGGCCAAAACCCTGGCTCACGCCGGGGCCAGCAGCTACGGCGAATCCCGCATGTTCCGGGAGATGTATTCCGATCCGGTGCTCTGCCGGCTCGCCCAAGAGGCCAATCGCCTTTGGCGCGAGGAGGAGCAGCGCTCAGGTGAGATCCTGCGCCAAACCCATGGCCTGCTTTTCTACGGCGAAAGCTGGGATGAGGAGACGATTGAGGGCTCCATTCCGGGTGCTCGCCGGGTGATGGATGACCAGGGCATTCCCTATGAAGCCCTCACCTCTCAGCAGATTGCGGAGCGCTTCCCGCTCAAGCCCAGGGCTGATTTCAGCGGTTTGTTTGAGCCCACGGCCGGGGCCGTTCGCAGTGATCGGGTGATTGCCCACTGGACGCGCACAGCGCGCGCCGCTGGACACCAGCTGATTGAGCACTGCCCCGTTCAAGCGGTGGATCCCAGCTCAGGGCGGGTCAGCCTGCAGAGCGGTGAGCAGATCGAGGCTGATCAGGTGGTGGTGGCCTGCGGCATTTGGAGCCAGCTGCTGCTCGCTCCCCATGGCTTGGCTCCCAAGCTGGAGGTGTGGCCCATGTTGTGGGCCCACTACACCGTGGATCCTGCCCTGGCCGATCGCTATCCCCAGTGGTTCTGCTTCCAGCAGGCCCAAGGGGATGACGGAGGCCTGTATTACGGCTTCCCAGCATTGAGCCGCACTGAGGACGGCCGCCCCAAGATCAAGGCCGGCATCGATTGGGCCCCCGAAGAGCTGCGGGTCGCCGAACCCAATGCCATGCGCAAGGACCCGCCGGAGCGGTTGGTGCAGCTGCTCGACGACTTCCTGTTCAACAACCTCAGCGGTGTGCAGGAGCGCGTTGAAACGGTCATCAGCCCCTATTCGATGGCGTCGGATGTGAACTTCGTCCTTGATCGTTTGGGGCCGCGGCTGAGTTTGTTCAGTGGCGGATCCGGTCAGGCGTTCAAGTTCGCTCCCCTGATTGGCACCTCCCTGGCCCGTCTGGCCATGGGCCTAGTCCCCACCGTTGATCTGTCCTGCTGGAGCCGAGAGCGTGATGCCGTCCGAATCTGATCGTCACTGGCTGAAGCAGCCGCCGCTGTGGGTGGGCGCCGGCCCCCTGCTGGTGTTTCTGGTGATGGCCGCGGTGGATCTCAAGGTGGCCACGGCCTTCACCGAAGGCGGCAAGGCCATCGTCAGCGATTGGCTCGGCAGCACCTGGCAATGGATGGTGGCGCTGCTGTTCCTGATTGCAGCGGCTCTGGCCATCAGCCCGGTGGGGCGGCTCAAGCTCGGCGGAGCCGAGGCCAAGCCAAGCCTCAAATTGTTCGATTGGTGCGCCGTGCTGATCTGCACGCTGCTGGCAGGTGGCGGCGTGTTTTGGTCGGCCGCTGAACCGCTGTTTCATTTCCAGTCGCCGGCTCCCTATTTCGACGGGGTGAGCGGCAGCACCGAAGCCGCCGTTGATCCAGCTTTGGCGGTGAGCTTTTTGCACTGGGGCTTTTTGGCCTGGGCGCTGGTGGCCACCACGGTCACGATCACCTTTTCGGTGCTGGAGCGCCGCGGTGAACCCCTGCGGCCCCGCAGTTTGCTGGTGCCTTTGGTGCCGCGCCGCTGGGTCGACGGGATCCTTGGCCATCTCTGCGACGGCCTCTCGGTGGTGGCCGCCATTGCAGGCACGGTGGGCCCCTTGGGGTTCCTGTCGCTGCAGCTCAGCAATGCTGCGGGGCAGTTGCCTGGTTTGGCCGATAGCGCTGGCTTGCAGTCGCTGGTGGTGGTGCTGCTCACCGCTGTGTTTGCCACCTCAACGGTGAGCGGCATCCAAAAGGGCATCAAATGGCTCTCGGAGCTCAACGTTTGGCTCACGCTCGGTTTGGGGGCGGCCCTGCTGGTGCTCGGACCTGGGTTGTGGCTGGCTCAGCACTTCATCAGTTCCTTTGGCCTGTACCTCAGCCGTTTGCCCCAGATGGCGCTGGCCTCCAATGCCGGCAGCGGCAATTGGGTCAATGGTTGGACCGTTTTCTATTGGGGTTGGTTTTTGGGCTATGCCCCGCTGATGGGCCTGTTCACCGCTGGGGTCAGCCGCGGGCGCAGTGTGCGCGAGCTGGTGCTGGCGGTGGCGATTTTGTGCCCGCTGGTCACCAACATTTGGTTCACCCTGTTGGGGGGGAGCGGCCTCTATTTGGAGCTGGCCAATCAAGGCTCGGTGACCGGTCCCTTGGCTGAGAGCGGTGCTGCCGCAGCGTTGCTGGCGATCCTCACCCAGTTGCCCCTGGCCTGGCTGCTGATTCCGGTGGGGCTGCTGCTGGTGGTGCTGTTCATGGCCACCAGCGCCGATTCGATGAGTTATGCCGCCGCGATGGTGGTCAGCGGCCAGAGTCAGCCGCCTGCTGTGTTGCGCTTGTTCTGGGCGCTGATGATCGGCAGCCTCACCTTGGTGTTGCTGCGCATTGGCACCAGCCTGGGCGACAGCACCAGCATCAATGCGCTGCAGGCCTTCATCGTGATTGCGGCGGTTCCTGTAACCCCGCTGGTGCTCACCACGCTGTGGACTGCCCCGCGCTTGGCCTGGCGCGAATGGCAGCGGCAGCAGGGCTGATCAGCTGGCCTGCACCCAGCTGCCGTGCAGGCCGTGGGGAATCGCCAGGGGCAGCTCAAAGACGGCCTGCTCGTTCAGGGTGCTGGCATCAAGGATCACCAGATCGCTGGCGCAGCGCGCCCCGTTCCAAACCAGGCACAGCACCCAGCCATCGTCTTCTGCTGAGGCGCCAGGTTTGGCCACCATCACCGGCTCGCTGACAAAGCCCCGCGGAGCGGCGCTCCACACCCGGCTCTCGCCGCTGTTCAAATCCAGCTTGCGAATGGCTTGCAGCGGATCATTGCCCTGCTCCCGCTCGGCTACCGCCATCCAGCTGTAGCGGGCCTTGAGGCCCACCCGGTTGGGATTCACCATCGCAAATTCGCAGCAGCGCTCGCTGAGCCGTTCCCGCTGGGCTGTTGCTGTTTTGGTGTCGATGCGGCAACGCTCCAGCAGGCCTTCGGGGATCTGCTCAAAGTCGACCTCGCGGAAGTCGACGCCCGGGCCAATCGAGGGGAAATCGTCGTAGACGATGCTCTCGAGCACCACCGCATCGCCCTCTTCCCAGGCGTTGAGGTGATGGAAGACAAAGCCCTCCGGTGCGTCGATCACCTTGGCGCTTTGGCCCGCGAAGGCACCGCTATCGCGGGGGATCAACCAGAACTTGGCCTGCCCTTTGGGGTTGGATTCCAGGCACTGGGCGGCACCCTTTTGCCCCAGGACAAAGGGCAGCGGGTTGAAGTTGATCGCGTTTTGCCAGAACACCGCCCAGTTGGGCGTGATGGCGAAGTCATGCAAAAAGGCAAAGCCGTTGAAGCTGTCGCGGCGGTCATGCAGCAGGCTGCCGTCGGCGGCGAATTCCATCAGCCGCACCGTGCTGCGCGGCCCGGTTTTGACCCCAAAGGTCACCATGCGCGGGTCGCCGTGGTGGCCGGGATCAAAACGGGGGTGGGCACTGAAGGCTTCACCGGGTTTCAGCACCCCGTTGAGCCGGCTTAGGCCGCGGGTCTCGAGGCTGTCTGGATCAAGGGCATGGGGTTCGGCGGCTTCCCAGAGGGCCAACAGGTCATCGCCCAGGCGCACCACACCGGTGTTGGCGATGTTTTTCAGGCGCAGATCAAACGCATTGGCCATCACCCCGCCGGGCTTTTGGCTGCCAAACACGCCGCGGTAGAGCACCTTGCCGGCGGCTTCTTCAGCTAGCCAGCCCTCGGTGCGCACAAAGCGATTGCTGAGCTGCAGCTGGCCACCGGCCAGTTGCAGCGCGGTGATCATGCCGTCGCCATCAAAGGGGTGATGCAGCCATTGGCCGCCGCGCTCCAGGCGGCCAGGGCCATTGCGGTAGAGCACCCCAGCCAGCTCATCGGGGATCTGGCCGCGCGAGGGCTCCAGCACCACATCGCTGAGCTCCTGCCCCACATTGCGAAATGCGCTGGACCAGTCGCTGCGGGTGTAGCTCGGTGCTGCAGGGGCAGCGGTCATGGGAGGCCGGCGGTGGCCCCCATCATCTCGTGAAGGACTGTGAAGGTGCGTCGGTGGCCAAGTCCCCCACGCTGCTGATCCATTCCTGCAGCTCCCACTCCACCCCGCCGCTGAGCAGCATCGGGTCCTGCTGGATCAAGGCCAGGGCGGCGGCGTAGTCGCTGGCTTGCAGCAGCAGCAAGCCCCCACCGCCGGGCTTCCCTTCGCCATCGACCAAAAAGCCGCTGCTGATCACCACGCCCTGCTCGCGGCAGCTGGCCACCCACTGGCGATGGGCTGCGATCGCCTGCTTCAGCTCAGCGGCTGGCCGCCGAAAGGTTTCACGCTTGATGAACCAGCGCACGCCTCAACCTGTGGTGCCGGCCTGCTCAAGCACTCCTTTGCTGCTGGGGATCGCGCTGGCCCGGCGCGGATCGATTTCGGTGGCCATGCGCAGGGCGCGGGCGAAGGCCTTGAAGCAGGCCTCCACGATGTGGTGGGAATTCACCCCATCGAGCTGGCGGATGTGCAGGGTCAGCCCGGCGTTGTTGGCAACGGCCACAAAGAACTCTTTGACCAGCTCGGTGTCGTAGCTGCCAATTTTTTGCGCTGGGATCGCCAGGGAATAACTCACGTGGGGCCGCCCGGAGCAGTCGAGCGCCACCTGCACGAGGGCTTCATCGAGGGGCGCCACAAAGTGGCCAAAGCGGTGGATGCCGCGGCGATCGGCGAGGGCTTGACCGAGCGCTTGGCCCAAGGCGATGCCCACATCCTCATTGGTGTGGTGGTCGTCGATATGGGTGTCACCAGTGGCGCTGATCGTCAGATCAAACAGCCCATGGCTAGCCAGCTGATGGAGCATGTGATCGAGGAAGGGCACACCGGTGCTCACCTCGCATTGGCCACTGCCATCGAGGCCGATGGCCACGCGGACCTCGGTTTCCCCGGTGACGCGATGGATGTTTCCTTGCCGGCCCATGTCCGATCGCCATTCACCCCATGCTGACAGGCCTGGGCGATCGGTCCAGGCTCACATGCCGTTGACGCAGTAGCCGGCATCCACATAGATGGTTTGGCCGGAGATGCCGCTGGCCAGATCGCTCAGCAGGAAGGCGGCGGTGCCACCCACTTCCATCTGGGTCACGGTGCGGCGCAGCGGAGCCTTCTCTTCCACGTTGTGGATCATGTCGAGGATGCCGCCGATGGCGGAGCTCGCCAGGGTGCGGATCGGGCCGGCGCTAATGGCGTTGACGCGCACCTGCTTCTCAGGGCCCAGTTCAGCGGCCAAGTAGCGGACGGAGGCTTCCAGGGCGGCCTTGGCCACGCCCATGACGTTGTAGTTGGGGATGGCCCGTTCAGCGCCCAGGTAGGAGAGCGTGATCACGCCGGCCTTCTCGCTGAACAGCGGCTTGGCGTAGGCGCACAGCGGTGCGAGGGAATAGGCGCTGATCTCCAGGGCCCTGGCAAAGCCGGCGGCGGTGGTGGCGCTGTAATCGCCGATCAATTCCTCTTTGCCAGCAAAGGCGAGGCAGTGCACCAGGCCATCGAGCACGCCCCACTTCTCTTTGATCTCGTTGAACACCGCCTCCATCTGGGCGGGGTCCTGCACGTTGAGCGGCAGAAACAGGCTGGGCTCGAGGGGTTCGGTGAGTTCACGCACCTTGGCCTCAAAGCGGCCCTTGTCATCGGGGAGATAGGTGATGCCCAGCTCAGCGCCAGCGGCCTTGAGCTGTTGGGCAATGCCCCAGGCGATGGAGCGGTTATTGGCGATGCCGGTAACGAGGATCTTCTTGCCGGTGAGATCGAGCAGCATCGGGGCGGTCCTGCAGGGCGGAATCGCGCGATTCTCCCCCATGCCCCGCCAAGATCGGCGTTCAGTCGACCAGCTCGCTCCGGTGCCCGCCGCTCCTTCTCCTCCGGATCCTGGTGATCTGCCGCGCCAATTGCCCAGTCGGGAGGCGCTCAACAGCCTGCTGCAGCAGGAATTTCCTGGGGCTCCAGGCGAGCTCAGCCCGATTCGCGGTGGCCGCAAAGCCGCGGAGATGCGGCTGAGCAAGGTGGACCCGGCCCGCTATGCCCGCAGCCGCAACCACCTGGATGGGTTGGTCACCGGTTTATCGCCCTACATCCGCCATGGGGTGTTGAGCTTGGCGGAGGTGCGGGATGCCGTGTTTCGGCGGATTCGTCACCGCGATGAGGGCGGCAAGCTCATCAATGAATTGGGCTGGCGCGATTTTTGGCAGCGCATGTGGCTCGAGCTCGGCGATGCCATCGCTGAGGACCAAGAGGAGTACAAAACCGGCCATCCGGCCTCGAGCTACAGCAACGCATTGCCGCAGGACGTGCGCGATGGCTGCACCGGGCTGGCCTGCATGGATGGCTTTCGCGAGCAGTTGGTTACGACCGGTTGGCTGCACAACCACGCCCGCATGTGGCTGGCCGCCTACGTGGTGCACTGGCGCCGGGTGCATTGGCGGGCCGGGGCGGATTGGTTCCTCGAGCATTTGCTCGATGGTGATCCCGCCAGCAACCACTTGAGTTGGCAGTGGGTGGCCAGCTGTTTCAGCCACAAGCCCTACTTCTTCAACCGCGACAACCTCGAGCGCTACAGCAATGGCCGCTATTGCCGCAGCTGCAGTTGTGCCGACCGCTGCCCCCTAGAGGGCAGCTACGACGCACTCGAATCGCAGTTGTTCGCCGTGAGCCAACCGGTGCGAGCGGTGCCCGCCCGCAGCAAGGGCAAAAGCAAGAGGAAACGCTGATGGATCTCACCAATCCGGTGGTTTGGGTTCACGAGGAGGCCCTTGGCCCGGCCAACCCCGCCCTGCAAGACCACCCCAAAGCCCCGGCCCTGTTTGTGTTTGATCAGGCCTGGATTGAGGCCCAGAACATCAGCCGCAAACGCCTTGGCTTTCTCTATGAATGCGCGCTCGAGCTGCCACTGACCTTGCGCAAAGGGGATGTGGTGCAGGAGGTGTTGGCGTTTGCCAAGCGCCATGGGGCCGATGGCGTGGTCACCAGCGGCCCTGTGGACCCGCGCTTGAACCGCTACGCCACCCGGATTAATCGCGAACTGCCGCTGTGGATCCTCGATGGGGATCCGTTTGTGGAGCTGCCTCGCCCGCCGCGGCTGGGCCGCTTTAGCCGCTACTGGCGTGAGGCCGAGCCTCTGGTTTGGGAGGGCTTCAGGGGGTAGCTGGCGGGGCGTTTTGCAGCATCTGCTGTTCATCGCTGCGCAGCTGGCTGGGGTCTGGCCAGAGATCTCTGGCCCCGAGCGCTGGGAGCTCTTCGATCACCACTTGATCGGCTTGTTTGGGCGGCTCGCGCCACTGGAAGTTGGCTTTGGGAGCCCGCGTTTTGCAGAGGGCTTCTGTTTCGCGGCGCAGTTGGCGCGCCACCTCGCCGTTGCGCACCACCTCAAAGAATTCTTCGCGGCTGGCCAGTCCTGAGCTGAAGGGGGCGCTGCCATTGCCGTTGAACAGGCGCGCCGGGTCGGCATTCCAGAGCGGCTGGCAGACCCCGGCTTGGCGGGTGTCGGTATCGAGCCAGATGTGCACCCCATAGCCATCGGGTTGGTTCACAACCGCCAGCCCGTCATGGGGCTGCGTGCGGCTGAGGGGATACACCTTCATCCCTTGGCTGATGTTGGTTTGGCAGCTCACCAGCGCCAGGGTCAGGCCAGCGGTGGTGAGGGGGCGGAGCAGCCGCAGGGGAACCATGCGGGAGTAACCAAGCGGCTGGAGGGTTCCTCTAGCTTGCCGAGATCTGGCGATTTTGCTTGTGGCACTCACCGCTTCGACGATGCTGCCGCTGGGAACGCCATTGCCGTCGTTCACGCTTCCCACCGTGGAGGGAGGCACCTGGTCAACGCAGCAGCTCGATCGCCGGCCGCTGCTGGTGCTGTTCATTTGCGCCCACTGCCCCTACGTCAAACACGTGGAGCCCAGCCTCAGCGCCTTGGCTGATGACTTCAGCGCCGAGTTGCAGGTGCTGGCCATCAGCAGCAACAGCGTGATCACCCATCCGCAGGATGCTCCGGAGCACTTGCTGGCTCAAAAGCAGCGCTGCGGCTGGGATTTCCCCTACTTGCACGATGTGGATCAGCAGGTGGCCCGGTTGTTCCAAGCCGCCTGCACGCCTGATCCCTATCTGTTTGATGGCGACCAGCGCTTGATTTATCGCGGGCAGCTGGACTCCAGCCGCCCCAGTTCGGACCAGCCCAGCGATTGTGCGGATCTGCGGACCGCTTTGGCGGCCTGGAAGGCTGGACAGCCGCCGTTGCTGCAGCAGCATCCAGCCATGGGCTGCAACATCAAGTGGCAGCCCTGAAGCCGCTTAAGCTTTCCTGCATGACTGTCCCCCCCTTTGACCTCAGCGTCCAGCTGTCAGATCTGGGGGACGACCTCGAACAAGCCGTACTCGATGTTCTGCGCAGCGGTCAGTACATCGGTGGGCCTGTCATCCAAGGCTTTGAGAAGGCCTTCGCCAGTTTTTGCAGCAGCGAGCACGCTGTTGGCTGCAATAGCGGCACCGATGCGCTGATCTTGGCCCTCAGGGGCCTTGGCGTTGGTTCTGGTGATGAGGTCATCACCGCCTCCTTCAGTTTTTTCGCTACGGCGGAGGCCATCAGCGCCGTTGGTGCCAAGCCGGTGTTTGTGGATGTTGATCCCAACACCTATCTGATCAACCTTGAGCAGATGGAGGCGGCCATCACCCCGGCCACCAAGGCGCTGCTGCCGGTGCATCTGTTTGGCCGTCCGGTGGACATGGAGGCGCTCACCGCCATCGCCCGGCGCCATCAGCTGCTGGTGATTGAGGACTGCGCCCAAGCCACAGGCGCCAGCTGGGCCGGCCGCCCCGTCGGCAGCTGGGGTGATGCCGGGTGCTTCAGCTTCTTCCCCACCAAAAACCTGGGTGCGGCTGGTGATGGCGGTGCTGTGACCTGCCAGGACGCTGAGTTGGCCCAGCGCATCCGTGAGCTGGCCGTCCACGGCATGCCCCGCCGCTATCTGCACACCAACCTCGGCTACAACAGCCGCCTCGATGCCATGCAGGCGGCGGTGTTGACCGTGAAATTGCCCCGCTTGGCGGGTTGGCTTGAGCGTCGCCGCGCCGTGGCGGCCCGTTATCAAGACGCCCTGGCATCCCGTGCTGGCGTTCAGTTGCCTGAGGCTGGCCCAGCAGGCCACAGCTGGAATCAGTTCGTGGTTCGGGTGCCAGCGTGCGATGCCGGATCGGCTGCCTGTGGAGGCAGCTGCACCCCATGCCCAGCCAGCGCTGAGCATGGCTTGCCGGAAGGCCGTTGCCGCAACTGGCTGCAGAGCGATCTGCGCGAGCGTGGCGTCAACACGATCATTTACTACCCCATTCCCATCCACCGCCAGCCCGCCTACGCGGAGTTGGGTTATGCGCCCGGCAGCCTCCCGATCACCGAGCAACTGGCCGCTGAGGTGCTGAGTTTGCCGATCTTCCCGGAAATCACCGCCGCCCAGCAGGAGCAAGTGATCCAAGCCCTCGGTGGCGTGAGCCGCGTGATTCCACTGGGCTCAACGGAAGAGGCAGCTCAAGCGGCCTGAGCCGTTCCACTGCCGTTGCCATCGGCCTCATCCACCAGGGTGACCAGGGTGAAGTCGTTTTCTTCAAGGCCAAACAGCTCGGCGTAGGCCAGGCATGCGGAAGCATCGCTGCCGGCGTAGCGCAGGACCCCCTGGTTGTCGTAGAGACCGGTGGTCACAGCTGTTGATCAGCCAGTTCAAAGGAACCACACAATCTTAAGAGAATCTGTTGCCCCTTGAATAGGCCTTCAGCTCGCTCCAAGGCCGCATGGCCAAGGCGGCATTGCTGAGCTCGCCGCGACCGGTGATCTCCTCGCCGCACCAGGGCGGAATCGTGAGGGGGGCCTCGGGGTCTGAGCGCTCCACCTCGGCGATCACCAGTGGCGCATTGGCTCCGGCAAAGACATCCACAACCCAATCGCCCCCAGGGCAGTTCAGATGGTGCCGGGTTTTCTCCACCCGCCTGGGGGTAAGGGCGAGCAAGGCATCGGCATCGGTTGGCGGGATCGGGTACTCGAACTCCTGGCGAATTTCCGGGTTGCTGGTGGGTGCTTTCAAGGTCAGCCAGGCTTGCTCTTGGCTGCGGCGCACCCGCACCACCACCGCCTCTTGGCCTTCGCTGAGATAGCCCTGGTCGAGCTGCTCCTGCTTGATGCTCAGCTCCTGCCAGGCCTCTGAGGCCACGAAAAAGCGCCGTTCGATCTCAAGGGCCATGGGCTAGTTCTGCGATGGCATGGCATCGGTGAGGCTGCCGGCCCAGTGCAGCTTGCGGCTCAAATTGCTGAAGTAGGAGGGTTGCTGCTCCAAGGCCACCAGCCGCGCATGGTGGTCGGCCTGTTGCACGATGCAGCGATCGCCCGGTTCCAGTTCGCCGGCCAGGGCTCCGTCTTTCCACAGCTTCACCCGCCGGGCGCTGTCGCCCACCGGCCAAATCGCCAGGATCGACCGGGGCGGCACCACCACCGGCCGGCTGGAGAGGCTCATCGGGCAGATCGGATTGACGACGATGGCATCAATGGCTGGGTGCAGGATCGGCCCTCCAGCGGCCATGGCGTAGCCGGTGGAGCCCGTTGGCGAGGCCACGATCAAGCCGTCGCCTTGGTACTGCCCCACCACTTCGCCATCGATCTCCACCTCCAAGCGGCAGGTGGGCGTGGCTTCTTCTTGGGCGGGCCGCAGATAGAAGTCGTTCAGCGCCAAATGGCAGAGCTGGCCCTGCTTGTCGTGGTGATCGCCGCTATCGGGGATGCCATCGCCGCGGTCAATGCTGGCCTGCAGCATCAGCCGTTGGGTGAGGGCGTAATGGTGATCCTCCAGGCGCTGCCATAGCCCGGAACCATCCCCACTCAACAGCGATTCCAGCAGCACGAATTCGTGGGTCAAAAAGCCCAGGTGGCCCCCCACGTTGAAGCTCAAGATCGGCACATCCAGTGCCGCCAAATACCGGGCGGCGCTCAAAACCGTGCCATCGCCTCCCAGCACCAGCACCAGATCTGGCAGCCGGTCATCGGCGAGCAGGCCTGGATAGGGGTTGGTCGTTAGGCCACTGGTGGCGCAGATCACCGCGCATCCGCGGGCTTCAAGCTGGTCGCGGCAGCGGTTGGCAATCCGCTCGGCGGTTTGGCTGCCGCTGCGGACGATCACCCATACCCGCCGCAAGTCCATGGGTTGCTTGCTACCAGCGCAGCAGGTTGAAACGCTCCATATCCACTGTGTCGCGGTTGCGGTAGAGCGACAACAAAATCGCCAGGCCAACGGCCGCTTCCGCTGCGGCCACGGTGATCACAAAAATGGCGTACACCTGGCCGCGAATCTCGGTGCCATCGAGGTAGCTGGAGAAGGCCATCAGGTTGATGTTCACGCCATTGAGCATCAGCTCGATGCTCATCAGCACCCGCACCGCGTTGCGGCTGTTGATCAGGCCCCAAACCCCGATGCAAAACAGGGCGGCGGCGATGGTGAGGTAGGCCTCGAGGGGGATATCAATCGACGACATGGCTTAGGGCTTCTCCATCAAAAGGGGCGTGCGGGCTTTTTCGATCAGACCTTGATCCACGCTTTCACCGGTGCCGATGTCGGTGGCCAGAACATCGCGGCGAGCCAACACAATGGCGCCGATCATGGCCATCAACAGCAGCACCGACGCCAGCTCAAAGGGCAGCAGGTAATCGCTGAAGAAGTGCTCGCCGAGGCGAATCACCGCGTCTTCGCCAATGGCGGCAGGGCCAGGGGTGGCCCAGGGGGTGCTGAAGGCCACGCGCAGCAGCAGAGCAAACAATCCAAGGCAGACCCCGGTGGACAGCACCCGCCGCAGCCCGATGCCAGGGGAGGCCCCCATGGCTTCTTTCTTGTTGACCAACATGATCGCGAAGAGGATCAAAACGTTGACCGCTCCCACGTAGATCAGGATTTGGGCCGCCGCGATGAAGCTGGCGTTGAGCATCAAGTAGAGCCCCGCCACTGAGAGGAACACCCCGCCCAAGAGGAAGGCGGAATACACGATGTTGGGCAGCATCACCACACCCAGGGCGCCCACCACAACCGCGGTGGCCAGCACCCCGAAAACGATCAGCTGGGTGATTTCAGCAAGGGGGGGCATCAGTTGGTCTCCTCCTTTTTGGGCAGCTCCGCCGCAACTTGCTCAGGCAGTTTGCCGGCCCGTGGGCGATTGGGGTCGACGCCATGGGGGTCCATCTCGCCTTTGGGCAGGTAAGCCAGCTCCCGCAGGGCCACCACGGCCGGGTCGGTGGTGACGTTGGTGGGTAGGCGGCCCAGGGCCACGTTGTCGAAGTTGAGGCTGTGGCGATCAAAGGCCGCCAGCTCGTATTCCTCAGTCATCGAGAGGCAGTTGGTGGGGCAGTACTCCACGCAGTTGCCGCAGAAGATGCAGACCCCGAAGTCAATCGAGTAGTTGCGAAGCTCTTTTTTCTTGGTGGCCTTGTTCATCACCCAATCCACCACGGGCAGGTTGATGGGGCAGACCCGAACGCAAACCTCGCAGGCGATGCACTTATCGAATTCGTAGTGGATCCGGCCGCGGTAGCGCTCCGAGGGAATCAGCTTCTCGTAGGGGTACTGAACCGTGACCGGTCGGCGCCGCAGGTGATCGAAGGTGACCGAAAGACCGCGCGCGATGTTCTGACTCGCGCTGACCGCGTCTTTGGTGTAGTCACCGACCTGCTTGAGAAAGCCGAACATGGAGGCGAGAAGGGGCGGAGCGGAAAGGCGATGGGTCAATCATGACCCGCTTTGGGCTTGAGGGCGCTTAGCCGCCAAAGACGGCAGGGAAAGCAAGTTTCAAGGCGGCGGTCACCAGCAGGTTGACCAGGGCAATCGGCAGCAGGAACTTCCAGCCGAAATCCAGCAGTTGGTCGATGCGCACGCGGGGCACGGTCCAACGCAGCAGGATCGCTGTGAAGACCAGGGCATAGGCCTTGAGCACTGTCATCACGATGCCAACCGATCCAGTGATGACTTGCACCAAGGGGGCATCAATCGGCTGACCCAGCCAGCCGGCCAGGGTTTCCACCGGCAGGGGGAAGCCCCAGCCGCCGAGGTAGAGCACGGCCACCAGCAGGGCCGAGAGCACCAAGTTGATGTAGCTGCCGAGATAGAAGAGGGCGAATTTCATGCCCGCGTACTCGGTCTGGTATCCAGCGACGAGCTCTTCTTCGGCCTCAGGCAAGTCGAACGGCAGTCGCTCGCATTCGGCCAGGGCGCAGATCCAGAAGATCAAAAAGCCCACCGGTTGGCGCCAGATGTTCCAACTCAGAATTCCGGCACCGTTTTGCTGATCCACGATGTCGACCGTGCTCAGCGAGTTGGTCATCATCACCACCGCCAGCACAGCCAGGGCCAGGGGGATTTCGTAGCTAATCGATTGGGCTGCAGCCCGCAGGCCGCCCAGCAGCGAATATTTGTTGTTGCTCGAGTAGCCGCTCATCAGCAGGCCGATCGGCTGAATGCTGCTGAGGGCCACCCAGAGGAAAATTCCCACCCCAACATTGCTGATCAGCAGGTTCTGGCCGAAGGGCACGATCAGCCAGGACAGGATCACTGGCACGACCACCAGCACCGGTCCCAGGGTGAACAGCAAGCCATCGGCCCGTGCCGGGACGATGTCCTCTTTGACCAGCAGCTTCAAGCCATCGGCCAGGGGCTGCAGGATGCCCAGGGCACCGGCGTATTCAGGGCCGATGCGCTGCTGCACAGCAGCGGAAATCTTGCGCTCCAGCCACACCGTTACCAGCACGCCGACCACGGCGGCCACCAGCACCAGCAACATCGGCAGGGGCAGCCAGATCAGCCGGCTCAGCCCCGGGCTGACGCCACCAGCTTCCAGCAGGCCCCGGAAGCCGGTTTCTAAATCGAGGGTGAACGCGGTGCTCATCAGCGCAGACCGTTGGAGGCAACCTACCCAGTCGGCTCGCCATTGTGCCCGCTTCTCTGCTCAGTAGGAAGCCAGCTACGGGTTTCGAGGCCCGTATAAATCTGAGTCGGCCTGTAAATCCGGTTGGCGCCCAGCTGTTCTTTCCAGTGGGCGAGCCAGCCGGCAGCGCGTGAGAGCGCAAAGACCGGCGTGAACAGATCGGTGGGGATGCCGAGCTTGCGATACACCAGCCCGGAATAGAAATCCACATTCGGGTAGATGCCCTTGGGGCCCAGCTTCTCGGCGGCCAGGCTCTCCAGTCGGCGAGCCACGTCGTACATGCGGTCGTGCCCAAAGCGGCTGAAGAGGGTTTCCGCCAATCCCTGCAGGATCGTGGCGCGGGGGTCTTTGACCTTGTATTCCCGGTGGCCGAAGCCCATGATCTTGCGCTTCGAAGCGATGGCTTCATCGAGATAGCCCTCGACGCGGTCTTCGCTGCCGATCTCTTCGAGCATCAGCAGCACATCCTCATTGGCCCCGCCATGCAGGGGACCAGCCAAGGTGCCCACGGCTGAGGCCACTACGGCATAGGGGTCGGTGAGGGTGCTGGCGGTCACCCGGGCGCTGAAGGTGCTGGCGTTGAGGGTGTGCTCGGCGTGGAGCACCAGGCAGGCATCAAAGATGCGGGCCGCCAGTGGGTCGGGCTCCCGCTCGGTGAGCATGTAGAGGAAATTGGAGGCGTAGGGCAGGTCATCCCGTGGCTGGATGGGGTCCTGACCCCGGCGGATCATGTGGAACGCGGCCAACATCGTTGGGATCTTGGCCAGCACGCGCATCACGGCGCCGCGGATGTAGTTCTCGTCATCCAGCGCGCGGTTGGAATAAAAGAGCCCCAGCGATGCAGCGCTCGACTGCAGGGCATCCATCGGGTGCCCCCCCGAGGGGAAGCACTTGAGCATGTCGCGGATGCGAAAACTCACCCGGCGGTGCATCTGCACGTCGTGCTGGAACTCGCGCAGTCCCTCCGCACTGGGCAATTCACCCCAAATCAGCAGATAGGCCGTTTCCAGGAAGGTGCTGTGGGCGGCCAGATCCTCAATGCGATAGCCGCGGTAACTGAGGATTCCCTGCTGGCCATCGATGTTGCTGATTGCCGACTGGGTGGCAGGCACCCCCTCCAGTCCAGGGCGAAAACCGGTGGGAGCCTCGCTCATCGCTTTGCCGGCAGTGCACACCAGATCGAGGCTACGCGGCGAGCTTCAGTCACTTTTTGCCCTCCAGCAGCACTTTGGGGCTCAGCAGCAGCTTGAGCTGGCCGCTGCCTGGCTCCAACTGCGGCACCCCGGGCTCCAGTTCCAGCAGCGCAACCCCAGCTTTCTTGAGCTGCAGGCTGTTGGTGCTGCACCCCAGCAGATGACTGGCCAGTTGGCTGAGATCGGGCTCATGGCCAAAAATCGCCACCCGTTTCCACTCCTCAGCCAGCAGTTCCTGCAGCAAGGGCAGGGGGTCTTGGCCCGGGGCGAGCTCATCGCGCACGTTGAGGGTGTCGCCCAGGCCCAGTTGAAGGGCCAATTCAGCGGTTTGGCGGGCGCGGATCAACGGGCTGCTGATCAGGCTGTCGCAGGTCAACTCCAGGCGCAGCAGCCGCTTCAACACTTGCCGCGTGCGCGCGCGCCCTTCGGTGGTCAAGGCGCGTTCGTCATCGGTGGCGGTGCTGCCGCGCTCCACGGCGATGCCATGGCGGATCAGCAGCAGTTCTCGAGCCATGGGGCCAGCGTCAGCGGAACGTCAGCAGCGCATCGAGCTCAGCGCTGCTTTGATCCTGTGATAGCGCCAGGGCCGCCCCGTGGAGGGAGGGACCGAGGCGTTGGCCGGCGAGCAGTTGCAGGCCGCGCCAGAGGGGCCAGGGTTTGAGCACCTCAGCGGTGCTGCGGCCATCGGCAGCCAACAGGGCAATGGCCCCACTGGGGGGATTGAGGCGCTCCAACAGCTCGCTGGGTACTCCGCCTGAGCTATGGCCCTGCAATTGGGCGCGCAAGCCATCGAGGCTGTTGCTCCACCAGCGATTGGACTGCGCCACGCCGGTGGCACCGGCCACGGTGGCCTGCAGTTGGCCCTGGCGATCGCTCTGGCCTGTGAGGTGGCTCCAGACCTGCAAGCCATCGAGGTTGTTGGCATCAAAGCCTTGCTTGGCCAGCGCTTCATTGAGGCTTGCGGCCGGCGGAGCGCTGTCGCTGCTGCCGATCAGCCAGGCCTTGTTGTCCTGTAGTTGCGCCTCCAAAAGGGGGTCATCGCCCCCCAGCAGGGCGGGCAGCAGGATGTCGTCGCTTGCGGCTGTCAGGTTGAACAGCGAAGCCAAGGGGCCGCTGGGGCGGCTGAGGCTGAGCCGCTGGACTGGCTGGTTGAGGTTGCCGAGCAATTGCTGATCCCGCCGACTCAGGGGGGCGCTGGTCTCCCCGGCGTTCGTTGTGAGCTGCGCAGCCAGGCGAACTCCAGCGCCATCGAGTTGCAGGCTGCCGACAAATTGCTCGATCGGTTGATCAGCGCTCCAGCTGGCTGGCAATCCCAACAGGCTTTCGATGCCCTGGCGATCCCCGCGCAGGAGGGCAATGCCCTGGCGGCCGGAGTCGATCCACTGCTCCAGCAGCGGATCGCCCTCCAGGTTGCGGGCCTCTTCCTGGGAGGCATCGAGGGCATCTTCGAGCTGGCCGCGGCTGGAGGCCAGCAGCACCAGCTGATCGTTGATCAGCGCCGAAGCCAGCGGCGGATGTTCCGCTTGTGGGCTCGTGGTGGAGGGCCGGCCCTGGCTTTGTTGACCGCGGCTACTAATCACACCAAGGCCGCGGTAGCGGGTGATGTCGAGGTCGCCGCCCGCCAGGCTGCGGGATTGCCAGAAGCGCTGCAGGAACTGCCGGCCGCCGTCGTCATCGCGGCTGGAGAGCGCCAGCACCCAGCCCGGGGTATCGCCGCTGCTGAGCGCCAAAGCACTTTCATCACCCAGCCAGTCGGCCAATTCGGTGGCGTAGTCGAGCCCGGCAGCCGCAAACAGGGCATCACGCAAATGCTCCAGCTGCTCGGCGGCCTGGCGCCGCTGACGCATGGGGGCGACGGCTCGCCCGTAATCCGGTAGACGCCCTGGGTCGGCTTCCAGGATCAGCGTCAAGTTGGCTTCTGCCGGCAAAAAGCGTGTGGTGAGCGGTGTTGTGAGGTTCTGGTGTTGCAGCTTCAGTGGGCTTTGGCTCTGCAGCCACCACCAGCCAGCAGCACCCAGCCCCACCAGGCTGATGGCGATCGCCACCACAGCCGCCATCGATTGCTGCAGAAGCTTCTGCACCCAGCACTCCCTGCCGTGATTTACAAATCATCCATGGCAAACGCACCAACGTCGATCTCTGCGCCCGAGTTGCAGCGCTGGTTGTCCTCCACGCAGCCGCCGCAGGTGGTGGATGTGCGCGAGCAGCAGGAGCTGGAGATGGCTGCTCTGCCTGGTGTGGTTCACCTGCCGCTGAGCGGTTCACAGCAGTGGCTGCCGCAGCTTTGGGAGCGCCTGGACCGAGGCCGCGATCTGGTGGTGCTCTGCCATGCGGGCATCCGCAGTTGGCAGTTCGCCAGTTGGCTGATGGAAACCCAGGAGGTGCCTCAGGTCTGGAACCTGGAGGGTGGCATTGACGCTTGGAGCGTGTTGGTGGATCCGGCCGTGCCCCGCTATTGAGCTTGCGTACGATCAGGTCCTTCGCCTTCGCCCGTGCTTCCTCTGCCCCGCCGCCAGCAGCAGGTGTTGCAGGCCACGGTGCAGCACTACGTCGACACGGTGGAACCGGTGGGGAGTCGCACCTTGGTGCGGCGGTTTGGTTTGGATGCCTCCCCGGCAACCGTGCGCTCGGCCATGGGAGCGCTGGAGCAGAAGGGACTGTTGACCCAGCCGCACACCTCGGCCGGGCGTGTGCCGAGCCCGAAGGGCTACCGCCAATTTGTGGACGCGTTGCTGCCTGAACCCGGAGGGGCGGTGATGCAGCTGCAACGGGAGCTGGCCGAACTGAGCCTGCAGTGGGCGGCTCTCGATGATTTGCTCCACCACCTGGCCCGCCGCTTGGCCGATCTCACCGGGCTGATGAGCATCATCACGCGCCCGCAGCGGCAAGAACCCCAGCTCAAAGCCCTGCGGTTGGTGCGCAGTGGCGATCGTTTGCTGGTGTTTTTGGTTGAGAGTTCGGCGGCCAGCAGCAGCCTCAATTTGCGCCTGCCGCCAGATAGCGGGGCCCAATTGCAGGCCCTGGAGCATTGGCTCAATGAGCAGTTGTCCAACAGCGCCATCAACTGGAGTGGCCTGCCGCCGCACTTGCAGAGCGTGGGTGCTCCGCTCAAACAAGCCTTGGCCAGCCACAACCGCGGCCGCAATCGTCAAGCCGAGGGAGCGTTAACCACTGGCCTGGCGGGCTTGCTGTGTCAGCCCGAATTTCAGCTCACCACCAGCTTGAGGCCCCTGCTGCAACTGGTGGAGCAGCAGCCCCATGAATTGCTCAACCCTGCAACCGCCATGGCCACCGCCAGCGGAGGTGTGTGGATTGGCCAGGAACACCCCCATCCGGCCCTAAGCGGCTGCGCTGTGGTGCAAGCCCCCTACGCCACCGCTTCTGGTGGAGAGGGCAGCGTGGCCTTGGTGGGGCCGATGCGCATGGCCTACGCCACGGCCTTGGCTGCCGTTGAGGCGGTGGCTGGAACCCTCAGCCGTCTGCTGGCTTGAGTTGATCGCCGAGGCGTTCGGCCACGGTGTTCACGTCTTTGTCGCCGCGGCCCGAGAGGTTGATCACCACTTCGGTGCCCGGCGCCAGGGTTGGGCAGAGGCTGTCGAGCCAAGCGAAGGCGTGGGCGGTCTCCAGAGCCGGGATGATCCCTTCCAATTGGCTGAGGAGCTGCAGGGCATCGAGGGCATGCTCGTCGGTCACCGCGGCGTATTCGGCGCGGCCGATCTCCTGCAGGTAGCTGTGCTCAGGCCCAACGCCGGGGTAGTCGAGGCCAGCGCTGATGGAGTGGGCCTCGATGACCTGGCCATCGCCGTCTTGCAGCAGCAGGCTCATGGCCCCATGCAGCACGCCGGTGCGTCCTTCGGTGATGGTGGCGGCATGGCGACCACTGGCGACGCCTTCACCGGCGGCTTCGACGCCAATGAGGCGAACGCTGGTGTCGCCCACAAAGGGGTGGAAGAGGCCCATGGCGTTGGAACCGCCGCCCACGCAGGCCAACAACACATCGGGGAGCCGGCCAAAGGCGTCGTGGCATTGCTGGCGGGTTTCCCGGCCGATGCAGGCGTGGAAGTCGCGCACCAGCATCGGGTAGGGATGCGGACCAGCCACCGAGCCCAGGATGTAGTGGGTGTTCTCGACGTTGGTCACCCAGTCGCGGATCGCTTCGCTGGTGGCGTCTTTCAAGGTGGCGGTGCCAGCGGTTACCGGTTGAACCGTGGCGCCCAACAGACGCATGCGGAAGACGTTGAGGGCCTGACGGCGCATGTCTTCAGCGCCCATGTAGACCACGCACTCCAGGCCAAAGCGCGCGCACACGGTGGCGGTGGCCACGCCGTGCTGACCAGCGCCGGTTTCGG
>JAAXIH010000182.1:2723-2999 GCA_012270465.1 Synechococcus sp. | reverse complement strand
CTATGGACATGCTGCGGGCCACCGGCGAGCAAGTCTCGATTGCCTTGCTCTCGAGGGCCCTCCAAGCCGCAGGCGTGGCCGCCACATCAATGACAGGGCCCCAGGTGGGGATCGTCACCGAGTCGGCCCATGGCCGCGCACGGATCTTGGAAGTGCGAACCGAGCGGGTCAAGCGCAGGCTGCATGATGGCCATGTTGTGGTGGTTGCTGGCTTTCAAGGAACCAGCACCGGCAGTGCGGGGACACCCGAAATCACAACCCTGGGCCGCGGCGGTT
>JAAXIH010000182.1:0-2713 GCA_012270465.1 Synechococcus sp. | reverse complement strand
CGACACATCAGCGGTGGCCTTAGCGGCAGCGCTTGGAGCTGATGCCTGTGAGATCTCCACCGACGTCCCGGGTGTGCTGACCACCGATCCCCGCAAGGTGCCGGAAGCCCAGCTGATGACTCAGGTGAGCTGCGATGAAATGTTGGAGCTGGCCAGCCTGGGTGCGGCTGTTCTGCACCCAAGGGCGGTGGAAATCGCCAGAAACTACGGCGTGCCTCTGATCGTGCGATCCAGTTGGAGCGACGAGCCAGGCACGCGCCTGTTCAGTCAGCCGAGCCGGCGGATTGGCAGCGAAGGGTTGGAGCTGGGCAAGCCCGTGGACCGGGCGGAACTGCTGGAAGGCCAAGCCGTGGTGGCCCTGGCCCATGTACCCGATGAACCTGGGGTGGCCGCTCGCTTGTTTGAAGGGCTCGGCGCCGCAGGCCTGAACGTCGACCTGATCGTGCAGGCCACCCACGACGGCAGCAGCAATGACATCGCCTTCACCCTGGCGGAGGCTGAGCTGCCGGCAGCTGAGGCCTTCTGCCGCGAGCACCTGGGCGAAGGCAGTCAGCTGCAGGTGCAAAGCGGGCTGGCCAAACTCAGCATTGGCGGGGCCGGGATCATGGGGCGACCTGGAGTTGCCGCCCAGCTGTTTGACGGGCTCAGCAAGGTGGGCATCAGCCTGCGCATGATCGCCACCAGTGAAGTGAAGGTGAGCTGCCTGATTCAGGGCGAACAAGCCGCCAAAGCCCTGCGCACCGCTGCGCAAGTGTTTGAACTGGATGATCACCAGCTCCAGCACAACCCCTTACCGGGCGGGGAAGGGGAACCTGATGTGCGCGGTGTGGCCCTCGATCGCGATCAAGCCCAACTCACGGTGACCTCCGTACCGGATCGCCCTGGATCAGCGGCGGCCCTCTGCCGGGCCCTGGCCGATGGCGGCATCAGCCTCGACACGATCGTGCAATCGGAGCGGCAACGCCAAAGCGATCTGGGACTCTGCCGCGACATTGCTTTCACGCTGCCGCGAGACGATCTGAGCCAAGCCAGTGAGGCCCTTAGGCCCTTGCTCAAACTTTGGCCCGGGGCCGAGCTGGTTGAAGGCAAAGCCATTGCCCGGGTCAGTGCTGTCGGCGCTGGCATGCCCTCAACGCCGGGCAGTGCCGCAAAAATGTTCCGCGCTCTTGCAGAAGCTGGGATCAACATCGAGATGATCGCCACCAGCGAAATCCGCATCAGCTGCGTGGTGCCCGAAGACGATGGAATCGGTGCCCTGCAAGCCGTGCACCAGGCCTTTGGCCTCAATGGTGAGAGCCAACATCAAGCGCAAGGCAGCGAATGGAACGGCTAAGGCTCAGGCTTTGCCCACCAGTTTTTGGCGCAGCTGCTTGATGCGATCCCGCAAATTGGCCGCTTCCTCAAAATCAAGCTTGGAGGCCGCCCCTTTCATGCGCTCTTCCAGCTGCTGAATCAATTCCGGCAGGTTCTCCAGCGGCACGGCATCCTGCTTGGCCTCCTCCACCGCCTCATCGAGCTGCTCATCGTTGAGCTTCCGCGACATCTCGAGGAAGGCCAGGATCGGATTGTGGGTTGATTTCTTGCCGGCGGCCTGCGGCGTGATGCCGTGTTTTTCGTTGTAGGCCATCTGAATGGCGCGCCGCCGTTCCGTTTCCGTGATGGCCTTGGCCATCGAATCGGTCATGTTGTCGGCGTAGAGCAGGGCAACGCCACTGACGTGCCGAGCCGCACGGCCAATCGTCTGGATCAAGGACCGCTCCGCCCGCAAAAAGCCTTCCTTATCGGCATCCAGGATCGCCACCAGGGAGACCTCCGGTAGATCCAGGCCTTCCCGCAGCAGGTTGACGCCCACCAAGACGTCGTACTCGCCGTTGCGCAGGTCCTGAATGATCTCGATGCGCTCAATGGAGTGAATCTCCGAGTGCATGTAGCGCACCTTGACCTGATTTTCGGCCAGGTAATCACTGAGGTCTTCAGCCATGCGCTTGGCGAGCGCGGCCACCAACTCGCGCTCGTTGCGCTCACCGCGCACGCGAATCGCCCCGAGCACCGCCTCCACCTCCCCGCCTGTGGGACGCACCTCAACGATGGGATCGAGCACCCCTGTGGGGCGAATCACCTGCTCCGCCACTTGGCCATCGCTGACCTTCATCTCCCAGTCACCAGGTGTGGCGCTGACAAAGATGGTTTGTTTGGCTTTATCCCAGAACTCAGTGCCTTTCAAAGGGCGGTTGTCGGCAGCACTGGGAAGCCGGAAGCCATGGTCGATCAGCACCTGCTTGCGCGAGCGGTCGCCGTTGTACATGGCCTGCAGCTGAGAGCAGGTGACATGGCTTTCATCAACCACCAACAGCCAATCGTCGGGGAAGTAATCGATTAAGCACTCGGGGGGAGTACCCGCTTCACGGCCAGCCAGATGGCGGGCATAGTTTTCAACGCCGTTGCAGTAGCCAACCTGCTGCAACATCTCGAGGTCGTAGACGGTGCGCTGCTCAAGCCGCTGGGCTTCGAGCAACTTGCCGTTGCCATTGAGCCAATCGAGCCGATCGCGCAGCTCTTGGCGGATCGCACCAACAGCTGATTCCAGCCGATCTTTGGGGGTCACAAAGTGCTTGGCCGGATAGATGTTGATCGTCTCCAGGCTCTGCAAGATCTCACCGGTGGTGGGGTCGACGTAGCGGATCGCCTCCACCTCATCGCCGAACAGCTCAAT
>JAAXIH010000131.1 GCA_012270465.1 Synechococcus sp. | reverse complement strand
CGATTCCAGCGATCAAAGCCCGTGGTCTCGAAATAGCCCTTGACCTCGCTCTTCTCCTGCGCGGCGTCTTGGCTCGGGGCAGCACTCATCGCTTGCAGCGAAACAGGAGCGGACCTTACCCGTTCCGCTGCCAGGCCAATGGCGCACCTGGGCGCTGCTGCCAGCGCAGCGTGTGCTGAAACTCCACACCCAACAGCTGCTGCGTGAGCGAGCGTTGATCTCCGAGCACCTGACGCGGCAGCACGGTGGCCGAACGGATGGCAGCACCAACAGCACCGGTCCATCCAGCCAGACGCACCACACCGTCCAGCAGCGTCAACGTGGTGCCCGCCAAGGTGCCGTCTTCCAAACGGCAGGTGCCATCGGCCACCGCAATGCTGCGCTCATCCCAGGGGTAGGTGCCTGGCGGCAGGCCGTAGGGAGCCAGCGCATCACTGACCAACACCACCTGCTCTGGGAACAACCGCTGCAACAAAGCCGCCATCGCAGGAGCGATATGGATGCCATCGGCGATCACACCCAGGGCCACCGGCGGGCTTCCAAGCAGGGCCCCAACCGGACCCGGCGCCCGGTGGTGCAAGCCAGCCATGGCGTTAAAGCAGTGGGTGATCATCCCCACGCCCTGCTGATAGGCCAGGCGCGCCGCCCGTTCATCAGCGGCGCTGTGGCCGAGGCTCACCACCACGCCGCGCTGGCGTAACGCCGCAATCACCGCCTCAGCGCCCGGCAGCTCCGGCGCCAGGGTGACCAGGGCAATGTCGTCTTCAAAGCCGCTGATGCGGCGCTCCAATTCAGCGAGCGAAGGCGCACACAAATGCTCACTGGGGTGGGCACCGCGTTTCTCCGGCGCCAAAAACGGGCCTTCCAGATGGGCCCCCAACAGGCGGCAGCGCCCGGGCCGGTGCTGCCGGCGCGCTTCGGCCAGCACCGCCAACGACTGCCGCAGGGGCTCCACGCCGCAGGTGACCAGCGTGGGGGCAATCGCCTCCACCCCATCGCGCCAGAGCAGATCCAGCAGCTCGAGCAAACGCGGCAACTGCTCGCGCTGCAGTTCAGGAAAGGGCAGACCCAAGCCGCCATTGATCTGCAGATCAACGCCCGCTGGAGAGAGCCAATCCCCCTGCCAGTTCTGGCCGCAGGCGCTGGTTCCAGCGGCGAGAGGCTCAAGGGCCGCAATGCGGCCATCGTCATCAACAGCCAGGCGCCAACGCCGCTCCGGCACACCGATCGGTTCGGGCAAGCGCAGATTCGTGTGCCACTGCATGCCGATGTGGTGAAAATGCCCGCAGTTGCAGTCTGCCGATGACAGCCCCGGCACGGGTGGGAGTGGTGATGGGAAGCGATTCCGACCTGCCCTGCATGCACAAGGCTGTGGAGATGCTGGAGACCTTCGGTGTAGCCCATGAAGTGCGGGTTCTCTCCGCCCACCGCACGCCGCTCGCCATGACGGAATACGCCCAACAAGCCGAAGCGCGGGGCCTGCAGGTGGTGATCGCTGGCGCCGGCGGCGCGGCTCACCTGCCTGGGATGGTGGCGGCCCTCACCACCCTGCCGGTGATTGGTGTACCGGTGAGCAGCAAAGCCCTCTCCGGGGTGGACTCGCTCTATTCGATCGTGCAGATGCCCGCCGGCATCCCGGTGGCCACGGTGGCCATCGGCAATGCCGCCAATGCGGGGCTATTGGCCCTGCAAATCCTGGCCATCAGCGACCCAGCCCTGCGCGAGCAATTGCACCGCTACCGCCAAGGCCTGGCCGAGATGGTGACCGCCAAAGATGCCCGCCTGCAGGAGTTGGGCAGCAGCAACTATTTGGCGCAGTGATGAACCTGCCGCGCTGGTTACGCCTGAGCCTGATCCTGCCCTTGCTGGGCTTGAACCTGTTTGTGCTGCGCCAGCTGCTGCTGCGCTTGGCTCCGTTCCCGGCTCTGTTCATCAGCGCGGCCCTGATTGCCTTCCTGCTGGACATCCCGCGCCGCTGGTTGCAGCACCGGGGCGTGCCGAGGCCGCTGACGATGGTGCTGGTGCTGGGGCTCACCGTTGGGGTGGTGGTGCTCAGCGGCCTATGGCTGGTGCCGCGGCTGATTGAGCAGCTCGGCGAACTGATCAACGCCGCGCCCGGCTGGCTGGAGCAGGCCCAAAACCAGCTCAATCTCTTGCAAGAGAAAGCTTTGGAGCGGGGCATCCCCACCGACCTCAGCCCCCTCACCGACGATCTGCTCGCCCGCAGCACGCGCTTGGCTCGCAGCCTGAGTCAGCAGCTGCTGGGCCTCCTCAGCGCCACCTTGGGCATCACGGTGAACAGCATCATCGTGCTGGTCTTGGCGGTGTTCCTGCTCCTCGGCGGCGAAAGCATCTCCGCCGGTCTGGCGCGTTGGATCCCGGATGACTGGCGCGAGCTGGTGGTGGGCAGCTTGAACCGCACCTTCCGCGGCTACTTCGCCGGCCAGGTGCTGCTGGCCCTGATTCTCAGCGGCCTGCAGGTGGTGGTGTTCACGCTGCTGCAGATCCCCTACGGGATTTTGTTTGCCCTGCTGATTGGCTTCACCACGCTGATCCCCTACGCCAGCGCCCTGACGATCACCCTGGTGAGCATCGTGTTGACCGTGGAAGATCCGCGCACGGGCCTGGAAGTGCTGGCAGCAGCGATCTCCGTGGGCCAGGTGGTGGATCAGGTGATCGCCCCGCGCTTGGTGGGCACGATCGTGGGGCTGCATCCAGCCTGGGTGCTGTTCAGCTTGCCGGTGGGCTCACGGCTGGGCGCGCTGCTGGGCTGCGGGCAACTGCTGGGCCTGCTGCTCGCTGTGCCGCTGGCCAGCGTGCTCAAGACCATCCTCGATGAGGTTTACCTCAGGCTGCAGCCTTCAGAACCCCCCGCTCCTCCAGCAGGTTGATCACAGCGGCCACGCACTGCTCCAGGTCTTGGGCGCCGGTGTCGAGGCAGAGCTCGGGCTTCTCCGGCGCCTCGTAGGGGCTGGAAATGCCGGTGAACTCCTTGATCTGCCCAGCGCG
>JAAXIH010000038.1 GCA_012270465.1 Synechococcus sp. | reverse complement strand
GCGGTGCCGCGATTGAGATGGGGGTCGATCGCCTCGGGCTCCAAGCGAATCGCTTCGCTTTGATCAGCAATGGCACCCTCTGGGTCACCGAGGGCCAAGCGCACATTGCCGCGGTTGCTCCAAGCGGCGCTGTCTGCCGGTGCACGCTCAATCACCCCATCCCAAAGGCTGAGAGCTTCAGCAAAACGTCCTTGCTGGCTGGCCTCCAGGGCCTGGTGAAATTGATCAGCCAGCCCAGTGGTGCCCAACAGCAACGCCAACAGAGCTGGCATCAACCAAGCCATCAAGCCGCCTCCAGATGGGCCCTGCCGGCGTCGGTCAACACACGCCCGCGTGGGGTGCGCTGCAGAAAACCGAGTTGCAACAGAAACGGCTCCACCACGGCTTCCAGCGTGTCGGGGTCTTCACCGAGCGCTGCAGCCAGGGTATCGAGACCCGCTGGGCCTCCGCCGTAGCTGGTCTCCAGCAGGCTGAGCAAACGGCGGTCGGAGGGATCGAGGCCGCGGCCATCCACCCGATGCATCGCCAACGCTTCCACCACCACTGGGGCTTCCACAGTGGCAATCCCGCGCACGCTGGCGAAATCGCGCACACGCCGCAGCAGGCGATTGGCGATCCGCGGGGTGCCCCGGCAGCGCTGGGCAATTTCAGCGGCGGCCTCAGCCGCTAGCTCCAACTGCAGCAGCTGGGCCGAGCGGGACACGATCGCCTCGAGATCACCGCAGCTGTAGAACTCGAGCCGTTGAATCAAGCCAAAACGGTCGCGCAGGGGTGAGCTCAAGGACCCGGCTTTGGTGGTCGCCCCCACCAAGGTGAACGGCGGCAGCTCCAAACTGCGGGTGCGGGCCGCTGGACCAGCGCCGACGGTGAGATCGAGGCGAAAATCCTCCATCGCTGGATAGAGCAGCTCTTCCGCCACCCGGTTCAGCCGGTGGATTTCATCAATAAACAGCAGCTCGCGCGGCTGCAGATTCATCAGCAGGCCAACGATGTCGCGTGGTCGCTCCAGGGCTGGCGCACTGGCGATGCGGCAGGACACACCCAGCTCTTCGGCGAGCACCAACGCCATGGTGGTTTTGCCCAGGCCTGGGGGGCCGTAAAGCAGCACATGGTCGAGGGCGTCGTTGCGCAGGCGGGTGGCCTCCACCGCAATCCCGAGCACCTGCTTGAGCTCGCTCTGGCCGATGTAATCGCACAGGCGCCGCGGCCTCAGGCCTTCATCACGGCCGCCATCACTCTCGGCAGCCGTGGCCTCTGGAGCCACCAGACGCTTGGGCGCCGGGGGCTTGCTACCGCCGCTGGAGGACTGAATCGCCATGGCTCGAGGTTACGGACAATCCATGCGTCAGCATGAAATGAAAAGGGCGAGGGCGTGGCCGGCAAGGGCAAAGGGGCAAAAGCGGCAGCCAAGAAGCGCCTCGAGGCGCAAAAGCTGCTGGCGGACAACCGCCAGGCCCGCCACCAGTACGAAATCCTGGAAACCTTGGAAACCGGCATTGAACTGCTGGGAACAGAGGTGAAGGCCATCCGCGCCGGCAAGGCCAACCTGCGCGATGGCTTCTGCCTGATCCGCCAAGGGCAGCTGCAACTGCACAACGTGCACATTGCCGGCCATGAACAGGCCAGCCGCTACTTCAACCATGAGCCGCTGCGGGTGCGCAGGCTGCTGGCCCATCGCCGCGAGATCGACAAGCTCCGGGGGCAGCTCGACACCAAAGGCCTCACCTTGATCCCTTTGAACATCCATCTCAAAGGCAGCTGGATCAAGCTCACCATCGGCCTGGGCAAAGGGCGAAAGCTCCACGACAAGCGTCAGGAAGAACGCCGCAAACAGGACCAGAAGGATTTGCGCTCCGCCCTCAAGCGCTACTAGTTGCCAAACGGATCCACGGTGGGCTGCTTGATCTGATCGAGCACGGAATCCTGGGGACGCTGTTGCTGGGGCTGAGGTCGCGGCTGAGCGGAAGGCTGCTGCTGGCGAGGCCGTTGCGGAGTGCGCGCCGGCTTGGGCAAGGGCGGATCCACCCGCACTGAAAGGCTGAACAAACCGGGCGCCAGGCCGTCGTTGCGGATCAGCAACTGCACCGGAGAGTTCTCCACCCGGGCCACGCTGAGCACCCGCAATGGGCCCCGCGGCTCCAGCACCTTGCCATTGGCTGCAAACAAACTCATCTGCATCAACGGCGTGCCATTGACGCCCAAGACCAAACGGTGGTTCTTGGGCACGGAGATGGCGATCAACTTCGCCCCTTGCCCATCAACAGAGGTGCTGAGTGAGCGAGGGATGTTCAAGACCGGCTTGAGCTGCTGCACCTTGAGGCCTTCCAAGCTGCGCAGGGCTGCGGCGTACCAGATCTGCCGCACCGGCTCAGCAGGAATCGTTTCTGGATTGCGGCCCGGCAGCAGGTTCTGAGCGCTGCTGCTGACCAACTGCCGCAGCACCAATGGACTCAACCCCTCTTTGGTGAGGGATTTCTCGCGCTCCTTCCAATCAGCTGCCGTGTAACTGCCCAGGCGTTGGCGCAAGGGAACAGGAAGCTGCTCAACGCGCACCAGCCACTCCTGGGCCAAGTCGTTCCAGATTTTGCGCAGCGGCGCATCCTCCAAGGAGTCAGTGGGTGCTCGCCCTCCCCGCTCCGGGAACTGCGCCGCGAGGCTGCTGTCCACCAACTTCAAAAACCAGGTCTGATCGACCTGCAACGCCCTGAGGCGATTGAGCAATTGCTGGCGTTGATCCAACTCAGCTGGCGGCAAGCTGAGCTCTGGTGCAAGCGCTGCAGCGGGGCGGCTGCTCTGGCGGTTGCGGCCCAGCAGCAACCAACCCAACGCCGAACCCACCAACGCCGCCAAGAGCAGGGCAATCACCACAGGCCAAAAACGACCTTCCGCGGCTTGTTCTTTGGCGCGCCGGCGCTCATCGCGGCTCGGACGCGTTGGCGCAGGAGCAGTAGGAGATGCCTCCACATCGGGCTCTGGCTTGAGCTGCGGCAGCAGCACAGCGGGGCGATCGGAGCG
>JAAXIH010000167.1 GCA_012270465.1 Synechococcus sp. | reverse complement strand
AAGCCAAGAAAAAGTCGCACCAGACCGAAGTTAAAGAGGTCAAGATGCGCTACAAGATCGATGCCCACGACTACCAAGTGCGCATCGGCCAAGCGGTTCGTTTCCTCAAAGCCGGCGACAAGGTGAAGTGCACCGTGATCTTCCGCGGCCGGGAGATCCAGCACACCGCCTTGGCTGAAAAGTTGCTGATGCGCATGGCCAAAGATCTCGAGGAATCGGCCGAAGTGCAGCAGCCCCCCAAGCGGGAAGGCCGCAACATGATCATGTTCCTGGGGCCCCGCAAAACCCCACTGCAAAAGGACAAGCCCGAGCAAGCCACCAAGGCTGAACGCACGCTGCCGATTGCCAAAGCACCTGGCAAAACAGCGGCCCCAGCAGCGGCTAACTAAGCCTTAGCGACTTGCCCCAATAGCTCCAGCAGGCTTTGCCAGCCCTGCTTGGCTGCTTCTGGCTGGAAATCAGAACGGTGTGAGCACATGAAGCCATGGCCTGCTTCAGGTGCAATGCGGCACTGCAGGCGCTCAGCTGTTGGATCCGCGGCTTGAAGCGCTGCGCAGATCGCCTGCTGCTCTTCCGCTGGCATGAGGGGGTCTTCGGCCCCCAACCAAACGAGCAAACGCCCAGGAATCGCAGCGGCCAGCTGCAGGGTGGGAGCACCGCCTCCAGGCGAAAAGTTCGACACCCGTGCGCCATAGAAGCTCACGGTGGCTTTGAGCTCAGGCCGCGTGGCCAGGTGCCAGGCCAAATGCCCGCCAAAGCAGAACCCCAAGCCAGCCAGAGGCAATTGGACTAGCTCAGGCTCTTGCGCCAACCAAGCCATCACCGCATCCACATCGCTGTGGAAGCCGGCTGCAGTCACCGCATCGCGGTGCTGGCGTCCTTCGGCCAAGCCGGCTGCGTCGTAACCCACATCCAGCTCGGGGGCCGTGCGAGCAAACAGGGGCATCACCAGCACCCCATGGCCTGCAGCCACCAGCTGGCTTGCCACATCACGCAACCAGCTGTTGATCCCAAACACCTCAGGCAGCACGAGCACCAGGCTGCGGGGCTTCTGGGGACGCTCAAACCAACAGCGCAACGGGGCCTGGGAGCCAGAAATCGTTAACCAAGCCATCGCCAAGCCCACACAGAGGACACGCCAGGAATTGTCACGCGGGGCATGTGCCACTACGGTGGCACGGTCGATCTGCTGTCACACCCCAGGCGTGCGTTTTCATATCCAACAGGAGAGCGACATTCCCGCGTCGACCCAGCTCTACAACCAGATCTGTTTCGCGATCGCGGCGCGTCACTTTCCACCCGGTCACCGGCTGCCCAGCACCCGCCAACTGGCGATGCAAACGGGCCTGCACCGCAACACCATCAGCAAGGTTTACCGCCAGCTGGAAAACGATGGTGTGGTCGAGGCCATGGCCGGCTCGGGCATCTATGTGCGCGACCAGCAAAAACCTCGGGAAGTCAAAGCTCCCAGCGGCCCGCGCCATCGCATCCGGCCTGACATCGATCAGGAAGTGCGCCGCAGCATTGATGGACTGCTCAATGCCGGCTGCACGCTGCAGCAGGCCCGTGAACTGCTCACCCGTGAAATCGACTGGCGCCTGCGCTGCGGTGCCCGCGTTCTGGTGAGCACCCCGCGCGAAGACCTGGGCGCCTCGCTACTCATCGCCGAAGAACTCACCCCCAAACTCGAAGTGCCGGTGGAGGTGGTGCCCCTCGAAGAGCTGGAAGCCGTGCTGGAGAGCTCCAACAACGGCACCGTCGTCACCAGCCGCTATTTCCTGCAGCCCGTTGAGGAGCTAGCCAAACAGCACGGCGTGCGTGCGGTGGCCGTGGACCTCAACGACTTCCGCCATGAGCTGGCCATGCTCAAGGAATTGCGCGCCGGCAGTTGCGTTGGCCTGGTGAGCATCAGCCCCGGCATCCTGCGGGCCGCTGAGGTGATCCTGCACTCGATGCGCGGCCAAGAGCTGCTGGTGATGACCGCGTCACCGGATGTGGGCAGCCGCTTGCTGGCCCTCTGCCGCGCCGCCAGTCACGTGCTCTGCGACCGTCCCAGCCTGCCGCTGGTGGAGCAGACCTTGCGGCAAAATCGCTCGCAACTGATGCGTCTGCCGCAGGTGCACTGCGCCCAGAGTTATCTCGGGGCCAGCACGATCGACATGCTCTGCAAGGAGATCGGCCTCGATAGCAGCGCCAACGCCCCTAGCCCCTGAGGATGCTGCACAGCCTGCGCGCGGACATCGCCATCATTCGCGACCGCGATCCCGCTGCCCGGGGCGTGCTGGAGATCCTGCTCTGCTATCCCGGGCTGCATGCCCTTTGCTTGCACCGGCTCAGCCATCGCCTCTGGACGGCAGGCCTGCCGCTGATCCCCAGGCTGATGTCCCAGCTGGGGCGATTGGTCACGGGTGTTGAAATCCATCCCGGGGCGCGCATCGGCCAAGGCGTGTTCATCGACCACGGCATGGGCGTGGTGATTGGCGAAACGGCCGTGGTAGGCAACCGCTGCTTGCTCTACCAGGGCGTCACCTTGGGAGGCACGGGCAAGCAGAGCGGTCAACGCCACCCGGTGCTGGGCGAAAACGTGGTGGTGGGAGCTGGCGCCAAGGTGCTGGGCGGCATCTCCGTTGGAGCCAACACCCGCATCGGCGCTGGTTCGGTGCTGCTGCGCGATGTTGATGCCGACTGCACCGTGGTGGGCGTTCCAGGGCGCGTGATTCACCAATCCGGCGTGCGCATCAACCCCTTGGCCCACTCCCAGCTGCCTGATGCAGAAGCCCAAGTGATCCGCAACCTGATGGAGCGGATCGACGCGCTGGAAAACGCCCTCGCCCTTGCCCGCGGCGGACAAGCTCCCGCCGCCCAAGCGCAAAGCCTGCGGGACCGGGAGATTCTGGAGTTCCTCGAAGGCAGCGGAATCTGAGCCCCAGGCTCAGACCACCGCTTCGTCTTCCTGCGCCGGTGCGGGCTGGGGCTGGAACATGAACATCGAATAGATCACGTTGCGGCGCACCTGGGTCATCATCTCCAGGAACATGTCGTAGCCCTCGTTCTTGTATTCGATCAG
>JAAXIH010000204.1 GCA_012270465.1 Synechococcus sp. | reverse complement strand
CCTACATCGAGTGTGGCGATTAGCGCCAATGGGCTTGTCGTTGCTCAGCTTTTTTTGAGAGAGGCCTTAGTGCTGCTGCTGACTCACTCGTCAACGCGCAGGGCAAAGCCGATGCCGCGGATGGTCTGGATGATGCGCTCGGGCTTGACCTCTTCAAGCTTGCGCCGCAGATAGCGCACATACACATCGACCACGTTGTCGTCGCCGAAGTAGTCCTCACCCCAGACGTTTTGGATCAGCTGGGTGCGGCTTAAGGCCTGCCGCGGGTTGCGCAGGAAGCATTCGAGCAGGTCAAATTCGCGCACCGTGAGGTTGAGCTCCTGGCCCCCATAGCTGCAGCGACGCTCAGAGCCATTGAGGTGCAGATCGCCAAAGCTGAGTTGATCAGGGCTAACGGCCGTGCTGCGTCTCAGCAGCGCTTTGACCCGGGCCAGCACTTCACGGATGTTGAATGGCTTGGAGATGAAGTCATCGGCGCCAGCTTCAAGGGCCGCAACGCGATCATCCATTTCATCGCGAGCGGTGACCATGATCACCGGTAGGCGGTTGCCGGTATCCCGCAGCCGGCGGCAGACATCGAGCCCGGTGATGATCGGCATATTCCAATCCAGTAGCGCCAGTGCTGGAGCCGATTCCCGGATCTGAGCTAGTGCCTTGGCGCCGTCGTTGCAGCCAATGGTTTTGAAACCTTCGGCTTGAAGCTCCATCTCCAGGAGCATCAAGATGTTGGCCTCATCATCAGCGACCAAGATCACCTGATCGGTTGCATCCATCTCTGGGCTGCTCTTAGAGCGCTAACGGGAGGCTAGTAATAACGAGATTCATTGGCAGCCAATACCGATGAAAGTCTGAAGAAGCGGGTTGCATCTCTCTGGCTATGGTGATGGCCTTGGCTTAATTCTTGGTGACAGGATTGAATCATTGGCGCCAAGTTGCACTTGTTGCTGCCTCTTTGATTCCTCTGTTGGCCTGTCAAAAGGCTGATGACCAGGCCGTTGGTGGCTTGGAGTTTGATGCTCGCCCGGTTGATCTAAAGATTACAGAAGAACCCTATTACCACCAGGAGAAAATGAATGAAAAGATGAAAGTCTTAATTCCTTATCTGGAAGAGAAAACAGGCCTCAATATTGACTATGTGCCCTCCATTAACTATGCCCATAGCCATTATCTTTTATTGACAGGTGAGGTTGATTTGTTGTGGTCGGGATCCTTTGGGGCCCTCAAGGTTCTTACGGCCCCAAAACGGGCCTCTGCCCATCCGATTGCGGTTGAGAAAAAATCGTTTATTAATGTGCTTCTCGCCAATAAACGGGTGGTTCCAGATCTTCAAGCTCAGTTGACATCGGATCAACCATTATCGGTATTGAAGGGGCAATCCATGATTTTTGGCGCTGACTCTTCCGGCTCAACATTTCTGACGCCGATCTTGGAAATGCGCAGGCAAGGCATTGATGTTTCGGATGTGAGTCATTGCAAACATGAATCACACCATGAGCATCGCGCTTTGATTTTGGCTGATACTGATGAGTATTCCTTTGCCTGGGTTCCAGGCACCACTCAGGATCCTCTCAAGTTTGTTCCTGATGAGATTGAATCCAAGCTGCAAGTTGTGTGGACCAGTGAGCCGAAGCGTAATTACTTTGTTCTTGCTTCTCCCTACGCCTCTGAATCCAAGCCTGGTTCCAACACCTACAAAGTTCAGCAGGCCTTGTTGGCTTTGGGGCAAGCTGAACAGGATGACCTGATCACCAGCCAGAAGCTGGGGGTTTCTGGATTTGATCCGCCTAGTGAGAAGGATTGCTGGCTGAGTCAGAACAATGGTCAATGGTCTGTTTGCTCAGAGTTGACCGAGTTGAGTGCTCAACTCGACAGCCAACGGGTTTGTGGCTCTGACCATGCCCATTGATGGTTGTGCTTGCAGTTTGGTGGCGTTGTGGGCTCACCCGATTTCCACCATGAATTCACCACAAAAATCCTTGTGCAGGTTCCCCCCTTTTGCCAGCCTGCCCATAGAGAAGGGCTGGGGCATTGACGGCTGTGGCTAAGCATCAGCACGCCCGCTGGTCCATCGCGCGTCGATTTTTTTATACAGCGATGTTCCTCATCGTTGTTCAGGCTGTTGCCAGCTTGGCGATTTCAAGTCATCTGCGCCGGTTCTACACAGCAAAACACGTTCATAACGTTCTCAATCGCCAGGTTGTTCAACCATTGCATTTGATTGATGAGCAGCTCGCCAGCATGAGTGGGGTGCAAGCTGCCGAATGCTGCACGCGAGAGGATTATCAACGCTTTCTCTCTCAGATCAATCTGAGCGATGGCAAAGTTGCCATGATCAATGGTGCCGCAGGTTTGGTTGCTGCTCGCAATGCCTCTGCCTTCTATACGCCAAAAGATTTAAAACGTTTTACCCAATTAGCTGCTGCTTCATCGGATGGGTTTGCCATCGCCGACTTTGGTGAGAACAATGCGGTTTCGATTAAGTCGGTGAAGCTCTCTGGTGGTGATGAAACGGGATCTTTGATTTATGTGCGGCCGATCTATAGCATGCAGCTGATTAATACATTTGGCCAGCTTAAGGTTATTTCTGAGCTGATTTTGATGGGGTCCTTGGCCGTTCTTTTGGCCATCGCCCTGGTTTACATCTTTCGGCCCGTTCGCGCGATTCGTGAGCGCTTAGCAGCTATTCAGATGTCCAATCTCACAACGGCCATCATTCCAGTGGAGGGACAGCCCTCTGAGTTCCTGCCGATCCTGAGCGAATTCAATCGCATGGTGGATCGCTTGGAGGTGGCCTCCAGCAATCAGAAGCAATTTGCCTCCACGATTTCCCATGAGTTCCGCACACCGCTCACGGTGGTGTCTGGGTTTATCCAGTCGGTTCTCAATCGCTCAACCGATTTGAGTGATGTGCACCGTGATGCGCTGAGCGTGGCCAATCACGAAACGCTGCGCTTGAACCGGATGTTGAGTGATCTGTTGGACTTAAGCCGCGCTGATAACCATCAACTGACGATCCGGCAGGAACCTTTCGAGGTGATCGCTGCTTGCCGGCAAGCGCTGAAGCTGGCCCGTGC
>JAAXIH010000055.1 GCA_012270465.1 Synechococcus sp. | reverse complement strand
CGGGCTTGGGCTTGGGGTGTGGAAGCAGTTTTGGCACGCGCTTGGAAGCGGGCGTTCTCACTGCAAGGGGTCAGGCCAGCCACATCGGCATGGGCCATCGGGGCGAAGCCGAAGAGAAGAAAGCCGCTCAGCAGGACGGCAAAGAGTCGACGCATGATGGACAGGGCCGCACGCGGGTGTTGTGCGGAGATTAGGTGCGCTCTCCCTGCCATATGCCCACTGTCCTTGCCCTCGAAACAAGTTGTGACGAGTCGGCGGCTGCCGTTGTTCGAGACAACGTCGTGCTCAGCAGTGAAGTGGCCAGTCAGGTGGCTGAGCATGCTCAGTTCGGTGGTGTGGTGCCAGAGCTGGCCTCCCGCCGCCATGTGGAGGCGTTGCCCGTTCTGGTGGAGCGAGCTCTGCAGCAGGCCCAGCTGCCCTTGAGCGCCATGGATGCGGTGGCGGCCACGGTGGCCCCTGGGCTCTCCGGAGCGTTGCTGGTGGGCTCGGTCACGGGCCGCAGCTTGGCGCGGCTGGCGGGGGTGCCATTCGTGGGCATTCACCATTTGGAGGGCCATCTCTGCTCAGCCCTCAGCGGGGATCCAGCGCCTGAGTTGCCGTTGTTGGTGCTGTTGGTCTCCGGCGGTCACACCGAATTGATCGCCATGCGCGCTGAGGGTGATTACGAGCGCCTGGGCGGCAGTCGTGACGATGCCGCAGGCGAAGCCTTCGACAAGGTGGCCCGCCTGCTCGGCTTGGGTTACCCGGGTGGCCCGGCGATCGAGGCCGCAGCCCGCGGCGGTGATCCTGATCGCTTTGCTTTCCCTCCCGGGCGGATCTCCCTTCCAGGGGGCGGGTTTCACCCCTACGACTTCAGCTTCAGCGGCCTCAAAACAGCGGTGCTGCGCGAAGTGGAGCGCTGGCGTCAGCAGGGAGAAGAGTTGCCGGTGGCTGATTTGGCCGCCTCGTTTCAAGCAGTGGTCTGCCGGGTTTTGGTGGAGCGCAGCGTGCGCTGCGCCGAAGACCACGGGCTCAATGGTGTGGTGGTGGTGGGGGGTGTGTCCGCCAACGGCGCTTTGCGTGAGCGGCTGCAACGGGTCACGCAGCAGCGAGGTCTGGCGTTGCACTTGGCCCCCTTGGCTTGGTGCACCGACAACGCCGCCATGATCGGGCTGGCCGCCTGCCGCCGCTTTGCCGCCCAGCAGCAGTCGTCGTTGCAGCTCGGCGTGGCGCCCCGTTGGCCTTTGGGTGAGGCCGATGCCCTGTATGGGCCGCCACCGTTTTGAGCAGAAATTCGCCTTACGGTGAACAGATGACCGAGCAACGCACCGTGGACGCCCCCGAACAGGTGGATGCCAGCGAACTCAACTCTTGGCGCCGGGGTTTCACCCCTCAAGCTGAGATTTGGAATGGCCGTCTGGCCATGCTTGGCCTGTCGTTGGGTGTGGTGGCGCTGGTGCTCTGGCGTTTACTGGCGACCGCGTAGGGCCTGCGCCAATTCAGAGGACTTGAGGCTGACCGCTAAGGCGGCGTCGCCTTCGATCTGTCCGGTTTGAACCAGTTGCAGCAGGGCTTGGTTGGTGGTTTGCATGCCATCAAAGCCACTGCGTTCCATGATTTGTTCCACCGAATCCAGCTCACCCCGCTCGATGTAATCGCGGCAGGCTTCGGTGTTGATCAAGATGTCGTGATAAGCCCGCCGGCCACCTGATGTGGTGCGGATCAATCCCTGGGCAATCACCCCGAGCAGGGATTCAGACAGCGAGCGCCGCAGGCTGGCCTGGTCGGCGGGGGGGACCATGCCCAGCACCCGTTCCACGGTGCGAACCGCCGAGTTGGTGTGCAAGGTGCCAAACACCAAGTGCCCCGTCTGGGCTGCCTCTAGAGCAGTGGTCAGGGTTTCGCCATCGCGGATCTCGCCGATCAAGATCACGTCGGGGTCTTCCCGTAGGGCCGCCCGCAGCGCCGCTTTGAAGCGCAGGGTGTGGTGGCCCACCTCCCGCTGCCGCACCAGGGCTTTGCGGCTGGTGTGAACGAATTCGATCGGATCTTCGATCGTGAGGATGTGGGCGGGTTTGTTGCGGTTAATCCAATCCACCATCGCCGCCAGCGTGGTGCTTTTGCCTGAGCCGGTGGGGCCCGTCACCAGCACCAAGCCCTTGGGGCGATTCGCCAAGGTTTTCAGCACCTCGGGCAGCTGCAAATCCTCCAGGCTGAGGATGGTTTGCGGGATCAGCCGCAGCACCATCGCTGGGCCGCGCAGGCTTTCCATCAGGTTGATGCGCACCCGCACCCGCTCAAAAGCGAATGAGCCATCGAAGTCGTGCTCGTTGCGGAACTGCTCCCGCTCCGCTGAGCTCAACACCTCACTGAGCCAACGATCAAATTGCACGGCCTCGGTCGTGGGCCAGTCGCTGCTGATGATCTCGCCGCGCTCGCGGAAGCGGGGCTGCTCTCCCACCCCAAGGTGAATATCGGAGTAGTTCTGCCGGCGCGCCAGCTCAACGATCTCCGCCAGGGTTTCTGGGGCTGCTGAGCTGGCCTGCGGCGGTGGTGGCAATGGCGGCAGATCACTCATCGCGCAGTGGCGCAGATTCCTGCAGCTTGGCAAGGGCAAACCGGTTTGGGGTCCTTAAAGTTCGCGGGATTGCCAAAGCCTGTTGGCCCAACCCGCACGCGTCACCCTGGTGCTGGGCACCCGTCCGGAAGCCATCAAGATGGCGCCGGTTATTCGTGCCTTCCAGCAGTCCGATCGCTTTGACGCCCGGGTGGTGCTGACCGGGCAGCACCGGGAGATGGTGGCCCAGGTGATGGGCCTCTTTGCCCTTGAGGCCCAGCGGGATCTGGCCTTGATGGCCCCCAAGCAAACCCTCACCCATGTCACCTGCGCAGCGCTGGAGGGCTTGCGCCATGAATTTGCTGAACACCGCCCTGATCTGGTGCTGGTGCAGGGCGACACCACCACCGCCTTCGCTGCGGCCCTAGCGGCTTTTTACGACCAGATCCCTGTTGGCCATGTGGAAGCCGGCCTGCGCACCGACAACATCTATGACCCTTTCCCAGAGGAAGCCAATCGGCGGCTGATTTCGCAGTTGGCTCAGCT
>JAAXIH010000147.1 GCA_012270465.1 Synechococcus sp. | reverse complement strand
GGCTGTGTGGCCCAACAGGAGGGGGAGTCCCTGCTGCGCCGCGTGCCCGAGCTGGATCTGGTGATGGGCCCGCAACACGCCAACCGGCTCGACACCCTGCTCAGCCAGGTGGAAGCCGGTCAGCAGGTGGTGGCCACCGACGACCATCACATCCTGGAAGACATCACCACAGCCCGGCGCGACAGCTCCCTGTGCGCCTGGGTGAATGTGATCTATGGCTGCAACGAGCGCTGCACCTACTGCGTGGTGCCCTCGGTGCGCGGCCAAGAGCAATCACGCCTGCCGGAGGCCATCCGCCTGGAGATGGAGGGGCTGGCGGCCCGCGGCTACAAAGAGATCACCCTGCTGGGCCAAAACATTGATGCCTACGGCCGTGATTTGCCGGGCATCACGCCGGAGGGCCGGCGCCAAAACACCCTCACCGATCTGCTGCACCACGTGCACGACGTGGAGGGCATTGAGCGGATTCGCTTCGCCACCAGCCACCCGCGCTACTTCACTGAGCGCCTGATCGAGGCCTGCGCCGAGCTGCCCAAGGTGTGTGAGCACTTCCATGTGCCCTTCCAAAGCGGCGACGACGAGCTGCTCAAGGCCATGGCGCGCGGTTACACCACCGCCCGCTACCGCCGCATCGTCGAGCAGATCCGCAACCTGATGCCCGATGCCGCCATCAGCGCTGACGCGATCGTGGGCTTCCCCGGCGAAACCGACGCCCAGTTCCGCCGCACCTTGGAGCTCGTCGATGAGATCGGCTTTGATCTGCTCAACACGGCCGCCTACTCGCCGAGGCCAAACACCCCAGCCGCCGACTGGCCCGATCAGGTGGAGGAGCACGTCAAGGTGGAGCGCCTCAAGGAGCTCAATGCCCTGGTGGAGCGCAAGGCCAAAGCCTGCAGCCAGCGTTATTTGGGCCGGGTGGAAGAGGTCTTAGCCGAAGGCATCAACCCGAAAGACAACACACAGTTGATGGGCCGCACCCGCACCAACCGGCTCACCTTCTTCCCCGCCGGCCACCACCGCGTTGGCGACACCGTGCCGGTGCGAATCGAGCAGGTGCGCGCGTTTTCCCTCAGCGGGTCTGCCCAACCCCAGCCAGCGCTGGTACGTTGAGTTCCCCGCGCTAAAGCCTTGAGCAGCCAGCAATCGAAGGTTGTCGGGCTCATCTTTGGCGGTGCCTCCGGCGAGCACGACGTTTCGATTCGCTCCGCCGCCACCGTGGCCGAAGGACTGGGCAGTGGCGCCAACAAAGGGCGCTACCGCATTCAGCACATCTATATCGACCGCCAGGGCCGCTGGTGGGGCGATGCGATCGCCCGCCAGGTGCTCAGCAGTGGCCAGGCCCTGGCCGACGACGGCAGCCGGCCGGGCTTCAGCGGCTTTCCCGATGGCTGCCTGGAGGTGGAGATCTGGTACCCGGTGCTGCATGGCCCCAATGGCGAAGACGGCACCATCCAGGGGCTGTTCAGCCTGATGCAAAAGCCTTTTGTGGGTTCCGGTGTGCTGGGCTCAGCCGTGGGCATGGACAAGCTGGCCATGAAGGCAGCCTTTACTGCCGCGGGCCTGCCCCAAGGGCCCTACCGGCCCGTGCTGGCGAGTGAGCTGGGCAGCAACAGCCAACTGCTCGAGGAGCTGGAAGCTCAACTGGGCTACCCCTGCTTCATCAAGCCCGCCAACCTGGGCTCCTCGGTGGGAATCACCAAAGCCACGAACCGCAACGAACTGCAAGCCGGTTTGGAGCTCGCTGCCAGCCATGACAGCCGCTTGCTGGTGGAACAGGGCCTCAACGTGCGCGAGCTCGAATGCGCCGTACTGGGAGGCCAACAGCTCAAGGCCTCGGTGTTGGGTGAGGTGAGCTTTGACGCCGACTGGTACGACTACGAAACCAAGTACTCCTCAGGGCTGAGCAGCACGCAGATCCCCGCTGATCTTCCCGAAGCCATCAGCAGCCGCGCCCAGCAATTGGCGATCGAAGCGGTGCAGGCGGTGGGAGCCAGCGGCCTCAGCCGTGTGGATTTCTTTTACGAGGAAGCCAGCGGCAGCCTGTTGATCAATGAAATCAATACGTTGCCCGGCTTCACTAGTCAGAGCATGTACCCCATGCTCTGGAAGGCGAGTGGTGTTCCGCTGGAGGAGCTTGTGCATCAACTGCTGGAGCTAGCCCAATGAGCCACGGACTGATGTGGCTGCCGCTGCTGGTGGCCTTTGTTGTGTTGACGGCCCTGGGCTGGCTGGAACGGCGCCGCCAACGGCTGTTCATGGAGTGGGCCAGCGAATCGGAACTGTCGAAGCTCGATGGCAGCGGTGCCGCTCGCCTCAAAGACGGTTGGCTCGAGTGGAGCAGCTTTGAGGCCGGAAAACTCAAGCAAGAAGGGCGCTTTGAGGTGTGCAAGCTCGAGCTCGTTGAGCTACTAGCTCTGAGCTCTGGCGATGCCCCCCTGACCGATGAAAGCCATGGGCCTTGCCGCTTGCGCCTCATTGGCAGCGGCGATCAGCGGGATTTGGCCTTTGCCGATGCCGATCGCGCCCGCGACTGGATTGAGCAGCTGATGAGCCGCTCCCGCTGCGAGCTGTGAGTGTGCGCAGCCCAGCGCGCCCCCAACGGCCGCCCAGTGCTGAGCTGCAGCGCCGCCGCGATTTGCGCCGCCGCAAACGCGTTCACTTCGCTGCCCAGATCTGGAGCCTGCTGCTGCTACTGAGCGCCAGTGCCGGCCTCGGTTGGCTGCTGCTGCGCCATGGCTGGCTGCTGCGCACACCCGAGCAGGTGCAACTCAGCAGCCGCTCCCCCTTCAACCGCGAGCAGGTGATTAGCGCGGCTGAGCTGAGTTTCCCTGTGGCCTTGTTGACTCTCGATGGTGCCAGCCTGCAGAGGCAGCTGGGGGCCAACCTGCCGGTGGAAGACATCCGCCTGCAGCGCCAGCTCTGGCCACCCCAACTCTTGATTGATCTGCGCCTCAGGCAAGCGGTCGCTCGCGCCCAGAGACAAACGCCTCAAGGCCAGGAAACGGGCTATGTCGATCGCACCGGTGCTTGGATCAGCCGGGCCCAACAGCAAGCCACGGAAGCAAGCGCTGTGCCCTCACTCTACGTTGTGGG
>JAAXIH010000030.1 GCA_012270465.1 Synechococcus sp. | reverse complement strand
AAGCAGCAGCGGATTACAACTGGATTTTGGAGCGCCAGCCCGATGAGGCAGCCGCTCTCTACAACCTGGGCAATGTGGCCGGCAGCCTGGGGGATTGGCCTGCCGCACGGGAGCGATTTGAAGCGGCATCGCTCGCTCAGCCAGGGATGGCCATGGCGCGCTCCAGTGCTGCTTTGGCAGCGTTCCAAATCGATGAGTTGGAGACATCGGAAAAGGAATTGCGCCGTTTGATTCGCCGTTACCCCCTCTTTGCTGATGCCCGCGCGGCGTTGACCGCGTTGCTCTGGCAGCAGGGCAATGCTGGTGAGGCCGAGAGCAACTGGGCGGCGGCTTCTGGTTTGGATGAGCGCTACAGCGATCCGCAGTGGTTGCTGCAGGTGCGCCGCTGGCCGCCGCAGCCGGTGAGCGCACTGCAGCGCTTTTTGGCGCTCGATGGGGGCCAGGCATGAACGATCAGGCCGCCCTGCTGGAGATTCGCCGTTATCTGCATGCCCATCCGGAGTTGAGCGGCCATGAGCAGCGCACCGCGGCATTGGTGGCCGGGGAGCTGCGTCAACTCGGCTGGCAGGTGCGTGAAGGTGTTGGCCGCACGGGTGTGGTGGCCGAGTTGGGCCCCGAGAACGGCCCTGTGATTGGCCTGCGCGGGGATCTCGATGCCCTGCCAATCGAGGAGCGCACGGGCCTGCCCTTTGCCTCCAAAGAGCCCGGCCTGATGCATGCCTGCGGCCACGATCTGCACACCTGTGTGGGCCTTGGTGTCGCGATGGCCTTGGCTAGAGACCCGCGCCCGTTGCCGGGTCGGGTGCGGTTGCTGTTTCAGCCGGCGGAAGAAACAGCCGAAGGTGCCCGTTGGCTGGTGGAAGCAGGGGCGGTGGATGGCCTCAGTGGCCTCTATGGGGTGCATGTGTTTCCCAGCATTCCTGTTGGCAGCATTGGCGTGCGCCATGGCTCCTTAACGGCCGCGGCGGCTGAGTTGGAAGTGGAGGTGCTGGGGGAATCGGGCCATGGGGCGCGGCCCCATCAGTCGGTGGATGCGATCTGGATTGCGGCGCGGCTGATCAGTGGTTTGCAGGAGGCGATCAGCCGCCGGCTTGATGCGCTGCAGCCGGTGGTGCTGAGCTTTGGGCGGATTGAAGGGGGCCGCGCTTTCAATGTGATTGCTGATCGCGTCAAGCTGCTCGGCACCCTGCGCTGTTTGGACACAGCCCTCTATGAAGAGCTGCCGGAGTGGGTTGAAAGCACCGCTCAGCAGATTTGCCGCGCCTATGGCGGTGATGCCACGGTGCGGTTTCGCGGCATTGCCCCACCGGTTCAGAACGACTTGGAGCTCACGCGCTTGCTGGAGCAGGTGGCCCTCGAGCAGTTGGGGCGCGAACGCGTGCTCGAGCTCGAGCAGCCCAGCCTTGGAGCCGAAGACTTTGCCCATTATTTGGCTCATGTCCCGGGATGCATGTTCCGGCTTGGCGTGGCGGGGCCCGAGGGTTGCGCTCCCCTGCACAACGGGGCTTTCAATCCAGAGGAAGCGTGTTTGCCTTTGGCGGTTGAGCTGCTTTCCGCAACATTGCGCCGTTTCCTGGAGCAGCATGGCCAGCAGAGCGGAGCTGCCCTGTGAACTCACGCCTGTTGATGGCGTTGGCCACGCCCCTGTTGATGCTGCTGGCCCTGTTGGGGCTCTTTGGCGTTGGCCAGCGCCAGGGCGCTGAGCGCCTGCAGGCTCTGCCAGCGGTGCTGATTGGTTCGGGGCTGCTGGTGGCTGGATCTGCTGGCTATGGTCGCCGCCGGCGCCAGCTGCTGCGCGCCTTACGCGAGCGCGAGCCAACGCCATGAGCACCGAAGCCCAACAACCCAGTGGCATGGATTTGCCGGCGATTGAGGCAGCCATCAGCAGTGGCGAAACCACCTTGCGGATGCGGGCGATCACGGCGATGCAGCCTTTTGAGCCCGAGGAGTGTGTGCCGCTCTTGCTGCAGTGCCTTGATGACGACGCCTTTGTGGTGCGCTCTTTGGCATGTATGGGGTTGGGCTACAAGCGCAACCCCGAGGGGCTGCAGGCCCTGCTGGCGGTGATGCACTCCGAGAGCGATCACAACGTTCGCGCTGAAGCCTCAAATGCCGTTGCCCGCCATGGCGGCGAGCAGGCCCTGCAGGCGCTGTTGGACCTCTATGCCCGCGACGACCATTGGCTGGTTCGCACCAGCATCCTGGCGGCCATGGCTGCCGAAGACGAGATGCCGATGGAGCCTCTGCAGCAGTTGGCTGAGCAAGGCTGCGCCGATGCCAACGAGACCGTGCGTGAAGCCGGCCAAGGCTTGAAGTTGCGCCTGCAGCAACGCCGCTTGGAGAAGCTGCTGCCCTAGGGGCCTTGCTAGTTTTTTTGAGTCACTAGGGGTGCCGTCGCCGGATCAACGGCCATGGCTGAGATCACACCCTCCGAACCTGATACCGGGTTATGCCGGCGCAGGGAAGTGCTGGATGTGCGGCGGCCCCCCTCCCTGTTGAGGAACCTTCGTCATGCGCAGTGCCTGGATTGAGAAGCGCCGCGGCAGTGCCAATGTCAGCCAGCTCCATTACGCCCGCCAGGGTGTGGTCACCGAAGAAATGGCCTATGTGGCCAAGCGGGAGAACCTGCCGGAATCGCTGGTGATGGAGGAGGTGGCCCGGGGTCGCATGATCATCCCGGCCAACATCAACCACACGAATCTGGAGCCGATGGCCATCGGCATCGCCAGCAAGTGCAAGGTGAACGCGAATATCGGCGCTTCCCCCAACGCTTCTGATGCCTCCGAAGAGGTGAAGAAGCTGGAGCTGGCTGTGAAGTACGGCGCCGACACCGTGATGGATCTCTCCACCGGTGGCGTGAACCTCGATGAGGTGCGCACGGCGATCATCAACGCATCGCCAGTGCCCATCGGCACGGTGCCCGTCTACCAAGCCCTCGAGAGCGTGCATGGCTCGATCGAGCGGCTTTCAGAAGATGATTTCCTGCACATCATCGAAAAGCACTGCCAGCAGGGCGTTGACTACCAAACGATCCATGCCGGCCTGCTGATTGAGCACCTGCCCAAGGTCAAGGGCCGCCTGACTGGGATTGTGAGCCGTGGGGGCGGCATCTTGGCCCAGTGGATGCTGTATCACCACAAGCAGAACCCCCT
>JAAXIH010000158.1 GCA_012270465.1 Synechococcus sp. | reverse complement strand
GGCAAGATCACCGCTGGCACCGTTGACCAGAGCGATCAGAGCTTCCTCGACGACGACCAGATCGAAGCTGGTTTCGTGCTGACCTGCGTGGCCTACCCCACCAGCGACTGCACCATCAAGACCCACGCTGAAGAAGAGCTGTATTGATCAGCTGCTTTCCATAAGCGTCCTTCGAGCCACCCCTTGTGGGTGGCTTTTTTGTATCTGAACCATGGCCGCGTCAGCTTCGGTGACCCACGATCAACTGCTGCCGCCAGGCAGCGAGCAACCCAGCCCAGGGGGCATGTACAGCTTCCGGGTGCTGGGCCCTTGCTGCCGCTTGTTTGATCGCGAAGAGTTGCCTTGGCCCTGCTGCCGCTTGCAGTGGCGCAGCAAGGAGCCCAGTTGGCGCCGGGTTGGTAAGCGCTTTGTTCCCGACTTGGCCGCCCGGCGCTGCCCCTCCTATGCGGTGGAGTTGTTGCAACCTGGTTTGCGGCCCACCCCCACGGTGTTGACCCTGTTCGCTGAACGCTTGAGCCCTGAGCTGCAGGGCTGGTGGTACAGCCGCCGCCCCGAGCAGGAGCAACCACTGCCTGAACCCCCAAACACAACAAAGCCCGCCGCTTCTGCGGCGGGCTGATTGCTGTTGCGATTAGCTGGGCTCAATCAGAAGTAGATCTTGCCGCCGCCCCACGAGGTGCCTTGCACTTTCGGCGAGGTCAGGATGTAGCCGGCCATGCGGCGCAGGTCTTCATCGTTGAGATCGCGCATTTTCACGAACACGTCGGCGCTGCGCATGCTGGGGTGGAACTCAGCGATCGAGATCTCACCGTCGTAGGAGGTGGGGTCTTTCATGTAATCCACCAGAGCATCCACGGAATCCCGAGGCGGGGTCGCCAGGGCCAGGGTCTCAGGATCGAGGCCAACGTTGTGGTTGGTCTTGGTGATGCCACCGGCGTGGCACTCACCGCAACTGTTGTTGAACACCTTGCGCCCAGCTTTGATCTCGGACTCGGTGAAGGTCACCGTGGTGCCGCTGGCATCAGCCGGAACGGTCAGAGTTTCTGCGTCCCACTGCACGGCATGGGCCGCTGGGGCCAAGAGCAGCAAGGCGAAGGGCAGCAGCAGCAGAGCGCCGAGACGCCGAAGACCCTGAAGAACGGTGCGCATGGAGTGGGGCAAAAAAAGACAGTCTCCTGAGCCCTTGTATCACGCTCAGGCACTGCTCCGGGGCTGAATCGCGATGCCACTCACAGACTGTTGCAGGCCGTTGCGCTCACTTCGAGGCTGAGGAAGTCCTTGGCCAGCACGGTGTTGGGAAAGATGGCCTTGGCTTCCTGCAGCAAATCATCGGGGCTTTCAGCGGCTCCGGGCACGTAGCGCGGGCTCAGATGGGTAAGGGCCAGTTGCCGCACACCGGCTTCGGCTGCGGTTTGCGCCGCCATGGTGCTGGTGGAGTGCTGGCGTTGATAGGCCATCGCAGCATCGCGATGGGAAAAGGTGGCTTCGTGGATCAGCAGATCAGCCCCCTGGGCCAGGGCCACGGCGCGCTCGCAGAACACCGTGTCGGTGCAATACACAACCGAGCTCCCCGGCTGGCTGGGCCCGCAGAGCTCACGGCCATCGATGCGCCGCCCATCGGCAAAGGTCACGGTTTCGCCGGCTTTGAGGCGCGCAAATTCCGGCCCCGGCGGCAGCCGCATTGCCTTGGCCTTGGCAATGTCAAAGCGGCCCGGGCGCTCGCTTTGCTGCACCCGATAGCCAAAGGCCGGTACCCGGTGTTTGAGCGGTGTGCAGCAGACGCTGAACTCGCCATCAACGAGGAAGGGTTGGCCGCTGTTGGCCGCTGCTTCCACTGGGTGAAACCGCAGGGGATAGCCAATCCGCGTGGCGGAGTGCTGCAGGGCGCTCAGCACAAAGGCCTCGAGGGGTTCGGGGCCATAGAGGTCCACCCCATCGCAGGTTCCCGCCATGCCAAGGCTGGCCAGCAAGCCCGGCAAGCCGAAGACGTGGTCTCCGTGCATGTGGGTGACGAAGATGCGCCTTAGCTGAGAGACCCGCAGCTCGCTGCGCAGGAACTGGTGTTGGGTGCCTTCACCGCAGTCGAACAGCCATAGGTCGGCCCGCTGCGGCAGCCGCAGAGCCACCGCAGAGACATTGCGGCTGCGGCTCGGAACTCCAGAACTGGTGCCGAGAAAAGTGACCTGCAATGGCGCTGATTCGCTGCCCCAGCTTTGATGGTGCCACGGCAAAGCTCGATGAACCTGCGTTGGATCCCTGGCAGCCTTGTGGGGCTGCTGCTGTTGCTCTGGCCTGGGGCGGCCCGCTCCGCCCAAGAGCCCCAGGTGCGGGTGTTGTTGGCCCGAGCGGCCGCCTTGCGGGTTGTGCCTGTGGCCGGCAGCCGCCTCACCCTGCGCGATGGCAGCGGCAACTTGCTGGAACGCCGTGAGGACGGCCTCACCCTGCGCGCCACACGCGGCCGCATCGCTGGTGTTGCCGGAGAGCCGCAGCGGTTGTGGCTGCTGCCCGATCAGCCAGATGGCAGCTTCTGGCTGCAGCAGCGCCGTTACCGCGGTGCCTTGCTCGTGCAGCTCAAGCAGGGGCGCTTGCAGGCCATCAATCGCCTGGGTGTCGAGAGCTATCTCCCCAGCGTGGTGGGCGCTGAAATGCCCCATCAATGGCCTGCAGAAGCCTTGAGAGTGCAGTCGGTTGCGGCCCGCACCTATGCCCTGCGGAAACTGCGCCCTGCGGCTGATTACGACCTGGATTCCACCCAACGCAGCCAGGTGTATCTCGGCTTGGAATCAGAGACCCCCAGCACCCGCAGCGCTGTGGCCAGCACCCGCGCCCAGGTGCTCACCCATGGCCGCCGCTTGATTGAAGCGGTGTTCCACAGCAGCAGTGGTGGTCAAACGGAAAACAGCGGTGAGATCTGGCGCAACCAGCTGCCCTATCTCAAGAGCGTGCCGGATTTTGATCAGATCAGCCCGGTGTATCGCTGGAGCAAGCCACTCGATGCGGAGCAGTTGCTGGAGGCCTTCAGCGAAACCGGCGGCGCTGAGCAGATTGAAGCGCTGCAGCGCACCAGCACCGGCCGCCTCAAGCGTGTTGTGGTGCGCGGGCCTGAGGGTGAAATTGAGCTGCCGGCAAGGGAGCTGCGCCGCCGCCTCAAGCTCAAGAGCACCTACGTGCGCTTTGATCCTCCTGATCCCAGCGGTGACCCGTTCGGGGAGACGGCTGACTGGCTTAATCCCGCCGCTGATCCCCAACCGAAGCTCATCGCCAAGGGCCGCGGCTTTGGCCACGGGGTGGGCATGAGTCAGTGGGGCGCCTACGGCCTCAGCCTGCAGGGCAAGGGCTATGCCGCGATCTTGAGGCACTACTACCCCGGGGCCAAGCTGGATCTGTACCAGGCCCCTGGCGCCTGGCCCCAACCCCCACCGCAGCCGTGACGGCATTCCCTTTCCAGCTGGTGCAGCGCGATGAGCCCGCGGAGTTGATGCAGGCCTGCAGCCACCACCTGGAGCAGTGCCTGCAGCAGCGCCTCACTCAGCCCAAGCCGCGCCCGTTGGGCCTCGCAACAGGCCGCACGATGGAGCCGCTCTACGGCGCCTTGGTGGCTCGCCTGCAGCGCTGGCCCCAGCCGCAGCTGGAGCAATTGCGCCGCCACTGGCTCAGCTTCAACCTCGATGACTATGTCGGCTTGAGGGCTGGTGATCCTTCCGGCTATGGCGCCTACATGCAGAAGCATCTGGGCCAGCCGTTGGGCCTTGGCCCCCAGCAGCTTTGTGTGCCCCAAGCCGATGCGGCCGACCCACAAGCCGCGGCGCAGGCCTATCAGCAGCGCCTGGCCGCCGCCGGTGGGGTGGGGGTGCAGTTGCTGGGGTTGGGCAGCAATGGCCATGTGGGCTTTAACGAGCCCCCCTGTGGCGCGCAGGTGGGCTGCCGGGTTGTGAAGCTCTCAGCGGCCACCCGGGCGCAGAACGCTGGCCTTTTTGGCGGCGATCCGCAGCAGGTGCCCGAGGCCGCCATCACCCTTGGGCTCAAGGAGATTCTTGAAGCCACAGAGATCCATCTGGTGGTCACCGGCAGCGGCAAAGCCGCGATCCTCAAAAAGCTGCTGCAGGAAGGGCCCAGCGAGCAGTTGCCGGCCAGTTGGTTGCGGCAGCACGGGCGTGTGTGGCTGTGGGTGGATCGGGCCGCCATGGGCTGATGGCCTGGCAGTTTTGGGTTGATCGCGGCGGCACCTTCACCGATGTGGTGGGGCGTGACCCTCAAGGACGCCTGCAGGTGCGCAAGGTGCTCTCCGTGCAGCCTGAGCAGGCCGGCGACCCTGCGGTGAGCGCCATTCGTGAACTGTTGGGTCTGCCGCCTGGGGCGGAGATTCCTGCCGGCTGCCTTGAGGAACTGCGCCTCGGCACCACCGTGGCCACCAATGCCCTGCTGGAGCAGGCCGGTGATGGGGTGCTGCTGATCACCAACCAGGGCTTGGCCGATGTGTTGCGCATCGGTGATCAGCACCGGCCGGAGTTGTTCGCCTTGCAGATCCAGCGGCCAGCTGGCCTTGAGCGAGCGGTGGTGGAGGTGGAGGGCCGGCTGGATGCGCGGGGCCAGGAGATCGCCCCTTTGCGGCTTGATGGCCAGCTGCGCCAGCAGCTGGAGCAGTGGAGAGCAGCCGGGCTGCGCAGCTGCGCGATCGCCTTGATGCACGCCTACCGCAATCCCTCCCATGAGCTGGCCTTGCAGCGCTTGGCCCTCGAGCTGGGCTTTGAAACCGTGGTCTGCTCCCATCAGGTGTGCCCGTTGCCGCGGCTGGTGCCCCGCGGTCAGACGGCCCTGGTGGAAGCGGCGGTGGCGCGTGTGTTGCGCGCCTATTTGGCCCAGGTGCGTGCCGATTTAGGGGAAGCCACCGGTTTGCGGGTGATGGGATCCAGCGGAGCTTTGCTCGACCCTGCGGCCTTGCTGGCGAAGGACACGATCCTGTCGGGGCCCGCCGGCGGCATGGTGGGAGCGGTGGCGGCGGCGCAGCGGGCTGGTGTGGCCGATGGGGCCCTGGTGGGGTTCGACATGGGCGGCACCTCCACCGATGTCTTCTGCGTGCCAGCGGGTGTTGGCCTTGCGGATGTGGAGCGCAGTCCGCAGACCGAGATTGCCGGCCTCACGCTGCTGGCACCGCGGCTGCCGATTCATACGGTTGCCGCCGGTGGCGGCTCGATCCTCAGCGCCGAGGAGCAGCGCCTGCAGGTGGGGCCCCGTTCCGCTGGTGCTGATCCGGGGCCTGCTTGTTACAGGCGGGGCGGGCCGCTTTGCCTCACCGATGCCCATCTGCTGTTGGGGCGCTTGCAGGTGGCCCAGTTTCCGGCGGTGTTTGGTCCCCAGGGGGATCAGCCGCCCGATTTGGCGGTGGTGCAGCAGCGCTTTGCCGAGCTGGCGGCACCGCTGGGGCGCAGCGTTGAGGCCGTGGCCCAAGGCGCGCTTGATTTGGCTGTGGAAACCATGGCCGCGGCGATTGAGCAGGTGTCGCTGTTTTGCGGTCACGACATCCGCGGCGGGGTGCTGATCGCCTATGGCGGTGCTGGCGGCCAGTTGGCCTGCCGCTTGGCCGAATCCCTGGGGCTGGGGCGGGTGCTGCTGCATCCCCTCGCTGGGGTGCTCTCGGCCTGGGGCATTGGCCAGGCCCAAGAGCGCCGCTGGCAGCAGCGCGCTGTGCGGGAACCGCGCAGCCCCGAGCTGCTCGAGCAGTTGCAGCACTGGATGGAGCAGCAGCAGAGCGCCGGTGGCCCCCAGCGGCGCTTGGAACTGCGTGATCAAGCCCATGAGCAGGGCTTGCTGCTGGCCTGGCCGATGGGCGCTGGCCCCGCGGAGCTGGAGCAGGCCTTTGCTGAAGCCCATCAGCAGCGCTTTGGCTATCGCCCTGCCGCTGGAACCCGCTTGGTGGTGGAGCGCATCGAGGCCGAGTGGCCGCTGCCGCCAGCAGGTGAGAGCGCAACCACAACGCCCGTGGCTGCAGCTCCAGAGGTGGGGCCACGGGCCACCGCGCCGATGCACATCCCCGGAGTGGGTTGGCAGCCCGTGCCCGTGGTGGCGCGCGCCAGCCTGCAACCGGGCCAGAGCCTGGTGGGGCCAGCGCTGATCCCGGAAGCCACCGGCTGCACGGTGCTGGAGCCCGGCTGGACGGCTGCTGTCGATGGGCTTGGCAATCTGCTGTTGGAACACCAGGCCTGGCGGGCAGCGCCCAAACCGCAGGCCGCGGCTGCCGCCACCGCTGATCCGGTGGAGCTGGGCCTGTTTCACCACCGCTTCATGGCCATCGCCGAGCGGATGGGGGAGCGCCTACGGCTCACCAGCCGTTCGGTGAACATTCGCGAGCGGCTTGATTTCTCCTGCGCCCTGTTTGATCGCCATGGCGCCTTGGTGGCCAATGCGCCCCACATCCCGGTGCATCTCGGCTCGATGGGGGAGGTGGTGGCGGATCTGCTTAGCCAGGTGCAAGCCGGCGCGCGTCCAGCCCTGCAGAGCGGTGAAACCCTGCTCAGCAACGACCCGTTCCATGGCGGCACCCATCTGCCCGATATCACCGCCATCACGCCGGTCTTTGCCGGCCAAGCCGAGCCGGTGGCGTTTGTGGCCTGCCGCGGTCACCACGTGGATGTGGGCGGCACAACCCCCGGCTCGATGCCGCCCTTCAGCCAAACCATTGCCGATGAGGGATTGCGTTTGAGGCAGTGGCCGTTGGTGCGTGATGGGCAGTTGCAGCTCGAGGCCTGGCAGCAGCGCTTGGCCCAAGAGCCGCAGCCGCCCCGCTCCCCTGAGCTGCTGCTGGCCGACCTTCAGGCCCAGGTGGCCGCCAACCAGCTCGGCTTGCAGCAGCTGGAAGCCTTGATGGCCACCAGTGGTGTGGAGCTGGTGCAGCGCTACATGGGCTTTGTGCAAAGCAATGCGGCGGCCGCGGTTCGGCGCGTGCTGCAAACCCTGGAGGACCGTGAGTTCCAGGTGGAGCTCGACAACGGCGCGCGCTTGCAGCTGGCCATCAGCGTGGATCGCTCAGCAGGCCGCGCCCGGCTTGATTTCAGCGGCACCTCAGCTCAGGGCAGCCACAACTTCCATGCGCCGTTGGCGGTCACCAAGGCGGCGGTGCTCTACGCCTTTCGCGCCTTGGTGCCGGAGCCGATTCCGCTCAATGCCGGCTGTTTTGAACCCTTGGATCTGGTGGTGCCGCGCGGGTGCTTGCTCAATCCCGAGCCGCCGGCCGCGGTGGTGGCGGGCAATGTGGAAACCTCCCAGGCCCTCTGCAACCTGCTGTTTGGGGCCATGGGCGTGATGGCGGCCGCCCAAGGCACGATGAACAACCTCAGCTTTGGCGATTCCAGCCGGCAGTACTACGAAACGATTGCTGGCGGCACCGGAGCTGGAGAGGGCTTTGCCGGAGCCGATGGCATCCAAAGCCACATGACCAACTCCCGGCTCACCGATCCGGAGGTGCTCGAAGAGCGCTTCCCTGTGCGCCTGGAGCGTTTTGCGCTGCGGCCCAACAGCGGTGGGGCCGGCCAGTGGCCTGGCGGCCGCGGCCTGGAGCGGCGGCTGCGTTTTCTCGAGCCGATGACGGTGTCGCTGTTGAGCGGCTCGCGCCGGATTGCCCCCTTTGGCTTGGCGGGAGGGGGCGCCGCTGCTGCGGGACTCAATCGCCGCTGGCGCAGCGATGGCAGCGTTGAAGAGCTCGGCGGTTGCGCGCAATTGGAGCTGGCCGCTGGCGAGGCACTGGAGGTATTCACCCCCGGTGGTGGGGGCTATGGCCCGCCGGTTTGAGTTCAGCGCAGGGAGGCCAAACGCCCGTCGCTGTGCAGTTCGCTGAGGGCGTCGTAGCCACCGATGGCCTCGCCATCGATGAACACCTGCGGAAAGCTGCGCATGCCGCTGCGCTCCATGAAGCCCTTGGCGGTGTCGTCGTCTTCCACGCTGACCACCTCATGGGGGATCTGCAGGGTGCGCAGCAGCCGCACGGCGCGGCGCGACCAGGGGCAGGTGGGCAGCACGGCCACTTCCACCCGCGTTGGCCTGCTGGGGGCAACAACCGCTGCTGCGGCAGCCGGGCTGGCGCTCTCACTCCAGCCCACCAACACATCGGCTCCCTTGAGCACCAAGGTGCCGGGTTCCAGGTGCCCGCCCCACACGTGGCATGCCCCATCGGAGAGGCTCAGGTGCAGGTGCACCCCTGTGGGGCTCAGCGTGCCGTTGAGGGTGATGATTTCCAGATCCCCCTCCATCACCGTGGGTTCCGGTGGCCCAGGGCATTGAAAAGCGGCCCTGGAGAGGTTGCCCACCACACCCAGCACAAAACCGGAGGCTTGCTCCTCACGCGCCAGCTGCTCAAGACGCAGGCGCAGGTCATCGCCAGGGGCCAGTTTGATTGGCGTGGTGCGCATGAGGGCCGGCAAGGGGTGCGGTGAGATTACGTTCAGGCCATGGCTGATTTCGAAACCCCTCGGCTGGTTGATGGCCCGGATACGGCGCCAGCCACCGTGCTGCTGGCCCATGGCGCCGGCGCGCCGATGGATAGCCCCTTCATGGCGGCCATGGCCTCTGGTCTGGCGGATCAGGGCTGGCGGGTGGTGCGCTTTGAATTCGCCTACATGGCCCGGCAGCGGTTGAGCGGCCGCAAAGCAGCGCCTGATCGCCTGCCGAAATTGCAAGAGGTCTTCCGCCAGCAGGTGGCGCTGGAGGCCGCCCATGGCCCGGTGATCATCGGGGGCAAGTCCATGGGAGGCCGGGTGGCGAGCCTGCTGCTCGATGAGCTGCAGGTGTTGGGCGGGATCTGTTTGGGCTACCCCTTCCACCCCTTGGGCAAACCCGAACAGCTGCGCACCGAGCATCTGCGCGAGCTCAAGACGCCCACCTTGATCCTTCAAGGCGAGCGTGATGGTTTTGGCCGCCGCGGTGAGGTGGAGAGCTACGAGCTCTCCCCACGCATCAGCCTGGAGTGGCTGACTGATGGAGACCACAGCTTCAAGCCCCGCAAGAGCTCAGGTGTGAGCGAAGCGCAGAACTGGCAGCAGGCGGTGGAGGTAGCCGATCGCTTCTGCCGCGGTTTGCTCAGCCCCTAGGACCCCCCGCTCTCCAGCTCGGGGATCTCCCCCAGGTTGCAGCTGACGCTGCGCACATCATCGAGGGCCTCAAGGGCTTCCAGCAGCTGCAAGCACTGGCGCGCTTGATCGCTCTGTTGCAGGTCGATGCTGTTGAGCGGATGCCATTGGTGGCCCCAGTCCTGCACGCTCCAGCCCCGGCTGCGCAGGCCGTCTTGCAGGGTTTCCAGTGCGGTGAAGGGCCCATGCACCAGGGCGCCTTCAGCGGTGAGCTCATAGCCATCGGCCTCCAGCTCCAGCAGGTCTTCCAGCAGCGCGTTTTCATCGATCCCGCCGGCCCCGCTTGCGATCAGGGTCACCTCGCTGCGGTGATGGAACAGAAAGCCAACACAGCCGCTCTCGCCGAGGTTGCCACCGTTTTTGCTGAAGGCGAGCCGCAGTTCGGCTGCTGTGCGGTTGCGGTTGTCGCTGAGCACCTCCACCAACACCGCCACCCCGCCTGGGCCATAGCCCTCGTAGCGGATCTCTTCGAAGGCTTGGCTGCCATCGCCTCCGGCTCCGCAGCCTTTGGCGATGGCGCGCTCGATGTTGGCGGCCGGAACGCCGGCTGCCTTGGCTTTGCTGATGGCGGTGCGCAGCTGGAAGTTGCCATCGGGGTCAGCGCCAGCTCTGGCTGCCACGCTGATCTCTCGCCCGAGCCGGGTGAACACCGCACCCCGTTTGGCATCCACAACGGCCTTGGTGCGTTTGATTTGTGACCATTTGCTGTGGCCGGCCATGGCAGTTCAGCGCTCCTCCAGATCAAAGGTGGTGAGCAGTTGAGCCTGCTGGATCCCGGCACGGCGGGCCAAGCGTGCTGCGCTTTGGCGGTCTTGGGATGTGGTGCTGGCTGACTGCAATCCCTGGGTTTGGCTCACGATGGCTCCCAAGGCTGCACAGGCCAACGGTTTGGGCAGCACCACCCCTAAGCGTTGGGCTTGCTGCTCCAGGATCGTTGCCGTCGCCCCCCAAGGGCGTAGATCGATTCGGCGCGGTTGCTCCAGCGCCAGGGTGCCGCTGCCGCTGGCGTGGTGATCAATGATTGCCACCACCTGGCTGGCTTGGACCCTGGGATCCAGGTCGCTGTCTTGATGGACGCCCACCAGGCCAATGGCGCTGCCAGTGAGCTCAGCAGCTGGCTTAGGAGCGCTCTGCTGGCAGCGTTGCAAGATCGCTTGCGTGGGCGGCGTGAGCTCCCCGCTGATGCTGGCTTGGCCGCCATAGAGGTGCGCGGCCATCAAGCTGGAAATGGCCCCATCAGCGTTTGGAGAGCGGCGGCTAATCCACAGCAACGGCTTTTGGCTGCTGGCGGCTTCACCCATGAACTGCTGCCGCTGGCGCGCTTGACGCTCGCCGAAGCTTTCCAGCTGACAGCCGCTCAGCAGCAGCACTGCTGGCAGCAGTCGCGCGAATGAGGCCAGGGGGTGCGTGATCATCCGGCGGCATCAAACACGAGTTTTGGCTGCAGCAACCCATCGCTTCGGGTGCGGGCCATGCCCGCCAGGCTGCCATCGGGCCGCAGCATCACCAAGGGGCTCTCTTCGGGCTGATCCAGCGTCTCCAGCGGCAGCCGCTGGCCGCGGGTCCAGGCCAGCCATTGCTCCTGGCTGAGCCGTTGCTTGGGCAGGTGCTCCAGGGCTTGCAAGGGGTCGCTCAGGGCTGTGTCTGGGCCGAGGGCCTCCAGCGGCAGGCTGGCCTCCAGCGTGAAGCCCAAGGCGGCGGTTCGCCGCAGCACCGCCAGGGCGCCGCCGCAGCCCAGCTGATCGCCCAGGTCCCTGGCGAGGGAGCGCACATAGGTGCCCGCTGAGCAGCGCAGTTTGATCTCCAGTTGGCCCGTGCTGGGATCCCAGCGCAGCAGCTCAAGGTGTTCGATCGTGACCGGCCGGCTGGCCAGCAGCAGCTGTTCGCCTCGCCTGGCCCGGGTGTGGGCCCGCTCGCCATCAACATGCACCGCACTCACCGCTGGCGGGCGTTGCTGGATCAGGCCGCGGAAATGCTGCAGCTGCCCATCCAGTTCCGCTTGGCTCAAGCTCGGCCAGGGCTGTTGCTCGAGCACCTCCCCACTGAGGTCATCACTGCTGGTGCGCAGACCCAGTTGGATGGTGCCGATGTAGTCCTTTTCGCCCTCGAGGTAGGGCAGTAGCCGTGTTGCAGGCCCCACGGCCAAGGGCAACACGCCGGTCACCGCAGGATCCAGGGTGCCGCCATGGCCGACTTTGCGGGTGCCCAGGGCGCGCCTGGCTCTCGACACGCAGTCGTGGGAGGTGCAGCCAGCGGGCTTGTCGATCACCAAAAAGCCGCACAAGGGGGCGGTCACAGCGGGCAGGGCACTCACACCGGTGATGCTGCCATTTGAGACAGTTGGAGGCTCATTGACGGCAAGTTCCATGACATCGGCCCAGGCGGACGTGCTTGCGGCGTTTGGCCGCGATGGCTTCGCGTTGCGGCAGCAGTTGGCCAGCTTCTTGAAGCTCAGCGCTGAACAACTCGACGAACGCCTGCCCAAGAGCACCGAAGCGCTGGCAGCGGCCCATCCCGGGGCCTTGGCGCCGGAACAGGCCGAGCAGTTTTACGAAGATGAGGTGGGCGACGGCCACCTCTATGAGTTGGCGGCCTGGCACCTGAGCAGCTGCGACTACATCGGCGACACCCTGCGGGTGCAGGGGGAGATGGCCCATGGACTGCACCTGGATTTTGGCGGTGGCATCGGCACCCATGCCTTGGCTGCGGCGCAACTGCCCCAGGTGGAGCAGGTTTGGATGGTGGATCTCAATGGCCACAACCGCGCCTTTGTGGAGCACCGCGCCCAGCAGCTCGGGTTGGCGCACAAACTCACCTGCCTGCGGGATTTGAACTCAGCAGAGTTGCCGCAACGCTTCGACAGCTTGGTGTGCCTTGATGTGTTGGAGCATCTGGCTGATCCAGCGGCGCAGTTGCGCTGTTTTGCCGAACGCCTCACCCCATCAACGGGGGTGGCCCTGCTGAATTGGTATTTCTTCAAAGGATTTGAAGGCGAATATCCCTTCCACTTCGATGATCCAGAGATGGTGAAGGCCTTCTTCAGCACCTTGCAAGATCTGTTCTTGGAGCGCTTTCACCCGCACCTGATCACGGCTCGCACCTACACCCTGCGCTGATGCTGCTGCGGCTGATCATCATCAAAAAGCTGCTGGTGGCTGTGCTGCTGCTCACCGTGGCTGTGCTGGCGTTGGTGGGCAGCTACCGCTACGACGAACTGCCGCAGCTGCTGCAGGAGTGCACCGATAACGACCACGCTCTGCTGGCCGCCGTTGTGGGCCGCGGCCTGCAAGACGGCCAAACGCGTTTGCTGCTGACGGCCCTGGTTACCGGCGTCTATGGCGTGCTGATTGCCGTTGCCGCCATCGCCACCTGGCTGAAGCGGCGTTGGGGCGAGTGGCTGCTATTGGCTGTGCTGCTCTCGTCGCTGCCGATGGAGCTGCACGAAATAACAACAGAACCCAACAGCGTGAACCTCACCTTGACGGGCGTCACGCTGCTGGGCATCTGGATTGTTGTGGGGCAGTTACGCCGTTCGCGCCTCAGAGAGGAGTGACGCAAACGCGCTTGCGCTCGCGGGTGGCGCGGCGAATGGTTTCGAAGTTCACCACACCATCCACCAGGGCGAACAGGGTGTCGTCTTTGCCTTGGCCCACGTTCACGCCGGGCAGCACCGAGGTGCCGCGCTGGCGGATCAGGATGGATCCGGCGGTCACCTTCTCGCCGCCGTAGCGCTTCACGCCAAGACGCTTGGAATTGGAATCGCGGCCGTTACGGGTTGAGCCTGTGCCTTTTTTATGAGCCATGAGGTGGAGAGCTAGCGGAGTGGAAGGAGAGAAAAACTGGGAGCCGGATCAGCTCAGCGGCTTACCGCCAACGGTGATGGACTCGACCATGACGCGGGTCAGTTCCTGACGGTGACCGTTCTTGCGGCGCGTCTTTTTCTTCTTCTGCATCTTGTACACGATCACCTTAGGGCCGCGGCGATGGGCCAGAACCTTGAGGTTGACCAGGGCGTCTTTGACGTAGGGCTGGCCCAAGCTCGCGCCCGATTTGCCGCTGACCAGCAGCACCTCTTTCAAGGTGACTTTGTCGCCGACCGCGCCGTCGAGACGGTCGAAGTCGTAATAACGGTTGGGCTGCAGCCAGAACTGCTGGCCGGAGGCTTCAACGATGGCGTACTGATCGGCGCCGCTGGAGTCAGAGGCTTTGGCCTTGCTCTCTGCGGGCTTGCTGGCCTTGGCCTTGCTGGGGGTTTCGCTCATGGCGTCAGTTGGCGTGGGCAGGCAGACCGGGCTGGTCTTTGGGCCTGGCGCACCACCAATCGAAAGACAAACAATGATCCTGCCTGGTTGCTTTTCCTTCCGTCAAGACTGTTGAAGCAACGTGCGGCTGTTCCAGCGCTGAGCCATGGCGGTGACGGAACTGGTGATCGGCGCCCTGGTTCGCAACGAGTTGCTGTTGAAGTCTTGCCGTCAGTGGTTGCGTGAGGCGGGCCGGTTTCGGCTGGAGGTGATCCCGCTCAATCCCGAGTCTTTATTTGATGCGCTGCAAGCGCGCTGGGAGGAGCTCGATGGCGTGTTGATTGAGCAGGGCGCCCTCGATCGCTTTGGGCTTGATCAGCTCAGAAGCCAGGGCATGTTGTTGCCGGCTGTGGTGCTGGGTGATGTCACCGGCGAGGTGGATTACCACGACGCCGAGGTGCATCTGCAAGCTGACCAGCTCGAGCAGCTGCCCTACAACCTTGATGCTGCGGTGTTGCGCTTTCTCGAGCGCAGCCAGGCCAAAGGCCGCGCCCCCTCACCAACTGAGCTGCCCCAGGGCAGTGATCAGTGGCGGCTCTCCCAACGGCTGGAGGAGCGCATTGGTTTTTTGGGGGTCTTCTACAAGCGCGATCCCCGCCTGTTCCTGCGCAACCTCCCCGTTGATGAGCGCAATGAACTGCTGGGGTCGCTGGAGCGCAGCTACCGCGATGTGCTGCTGAGCTACTTCCGCGACCCGCCGGCGGCGAACCAAGCAATTGAGAGCTTCGTGAATACGGCGTTCTTCTGTGATTTGGCTATTACTCGTGCGGTGGAGATCCATATGAAGTTGATCGACGGCTGGTCCAAGCAGCTGGCCCTGGAAGGACACAAGAGCGATTTCCTGCAGGACTACCGCCTCGCCCTGCTCGATGTGATGGCTCACCTCTGTGAGATGTATCGGCGCTCGATCCCTCCAGAGAGCGTTGGCGCCGGTGTTCGCGCAGCCGCTGGCACGGCCCTTGCCCAGCAGGAGGAGTCCCCCTCATGAGCCCTCGCAAGACCTACATCCTCAAGCTGTACGTGGCGGGCAACACGCCCAATTCCATGCGTGCGCTCAAGACCCTGCGGAACATTCTTGAGACGGAATTCCTTGGCGTTTATGCGCTGAAGGTGATTGATGTACTCAAGCAACCGCAGTTGGCAGAAGAGGACAAAATCCTGGCCACTCCAACCCTGGCCAAGATCTTGCCGCCGCCGGTGCGGCGGATTATTGGCGACCTGTCAGACCGTGAGCGGGTGCTGATTGGTCTGGATCTTTTGTATGAGGAACTCAGTGATGATTCCAACGCTCAGGTCCTTGACGATTTTTCTGAATAGCCTGGCGTTATGACCTCTCCATCGATGCCTGATCCGTCCCCCGAGATGCGTCTGTCGCAGGTCCAGAAGTTGCCAACCGGCATCGAGGGCTTTGATGACGTCTGTAAAGGCGGCTTGCCGATTGGGCGCTCCACGCTGATCAGCGGCACTTCCGGCACGGGTAAAACCGTCTTTTCGCTGCACTTCCTTTACAACGGAATTCAGCACTTTGATGAGCCGGGGATCTTTGTCACCTTTGAGGAATCACCTCTCGATATTCTCCGCAACGCAGCCAGCTTTGGCTGGGATTTGCAGTCGATGGTGGAGAACGACAAGCTCTTCATCCTCGATGCCTCCCCTGATCCTGAAGGTCAGGATGTCGCCGGTAATTTTGATCTCTCAGGCCTGATTGAGCGCATCAATTACGCCATCCGCAAATACAAAGCCAAGCGGGTGGCCATTGATTCGATCACCGCTGTCTTTCAGCAGTACGACGCGGTGTCTGTTGTGCGTCGTGAGATCTTCCGCCTGATCGCCCGTCTCAAAGAAATCGGCGTCACCACGGTGATGACGACCGAACGCATCGACGAATACGGGCCCATCGCTCGCTACGGCGTTGAGGAGTTTGTCTCCGACAACGTGGTGATCCTGCGCAACGTGCTGGAGGGCGAGCGCCGCCGCCGCACCTGCGAAATTCTCAAACTGCGCGGCACCACGCACATGAAGGGGGAATTCCCCTTCACGATGGGAATGCATGGCATCAGCATCTTCCCGCTGGGAGCGATGCAACTCACCCAGAGCTCCTCGAATGTGCGGCTGAGCTCGGGTGTGCCGCGGCTCGATGAGATGTGCGGTGGTGGCTTCTTCAAAGATTCGATCATCCTGGCCACCGGTGCCACCGGTACCGGCAAGACGCTGTTGGTCAGCAAGTTCCTCGAGGACGCTTGCCGCAACAAAGAGCGGGCCATCCTGTTTGCCTACGAAGAATCCCGCTCACAGCTGCTGCGCAATGCCACCAGTTGGGGCATTGATTTCGAGCAGATGGAGTCCGATGGACTGCTCAAGATCATTTGCGCCTACCCCGAATCCACGGGCCTGGAGGATCACCTCCAGATCATCAAGACCGAGATCAGCCAGTTCAAGCCATCCCGCATGGCGATCGATTCCCTCTCGGCC
>JAAXIH010000223.1 GCA_012270465.1 Synechococcus sp. | reverse complement strand
GCCTTTGCCGTGACCCAACAAGCCAAAACAGCCGAGACGAACTCCTTTGAGCGCAAAGACGAGTTGGTGCGCCTAGCCCGCGACACGATGGATTTCTGCAAAGGCAAAGAAGATCCAATCCCTGTCTACGGCGAGCTGGATGGCAACCAGCCCGACGACAACAAGATCAACATTCTTGATCTGCTCAATTGAGCCTTATGGCTGGGCAGAGGTCAGCTTGAGGAAGTCTTTGGAGACGCGATCGAGAACAGCCAGCGGCTGAACACCACTGAGCACGTTGGCTTCGGCCAACTCACAGAGCTCGGGATTGCCATCGCCCTCATCGCAGCGGTTGGACACCTCGATCAGGGCATTGATCATCTTTCCCTGCAGGCAGGTTTCGGTGCCCGTGCGGCCCAGAACCGCTTGCGAGGCCTCGCGGCCCTGCTGCACCGCTTCAGCCCAAGTGGTTTCTGGCGCCGCGATCGCTGGTGTTGCGAGCAGAGCGAACCAACCAAGGCTGCTGAGCAGAAGTCGGCGTGCCATTGCTGGGGTGTCAGGGATATATCCAAGCTAGAGAGAAAATCGCTATAGGTTGAGGCGCCCTTACGGCTTGCCGTGACGCTTTCCTCACCCAGCACTGAGTTCTCCGTGCAGCAGATCAAGCTGCCAGAAGCGTTTCAAGACCAGAAGCCGGGCACCTCAGGACTGCGCAAGAGCAGCCAACAGTTTGAGCAGCCTCACTACCTCGAAAGTTTCATCGAGGCGATCTTCCGCACCCTTCCGGGGGTACAAGGGGGCACTTTGGTGGTGGGCGGTGATGGCCGCTACGGCAACCGCCGCGCCATCGATGTCATCACCCGGATGGCGGCCGCCCATGGACTGCGCCGGATTGTGCTGACCACCGGCGGCATCCTCTCCACCCCTGCGGCCTCCAACCTGATCCGCCAGCGCCAGGCCATCGGCGGCATCATCCTCTCGGCCAGCCACAACCCCGGCGGACCTGAGGGTGACTTTGGCGTCAAGGTCAATGGCGCCAACGGCGGGCCTGCCCCCGAATCCCTCACCGATGCCATCTACGCCTGCAGCCAGCAGCTCGATGGCTACCGCATCGCTGCCGGCAGCCCACTCCCCCTCGACGTGGCAGCCGAGCATCAAATCGGTGAGCTGAGCGTGGAAGTGATCGATGGCGTTGACGACTACCTGCAGCTGATGCAGCAGTTGTTCGACTTTGATCTGATCAGCGATCTGCTCAAGGGCTCCTGGCCGATGGCCTTTGACGCCATGCATGCCGTCACCGGGCCCTACGCCAGCAAACTCTTTGAACAGCTGCTGGGAGCCCCAGCCGGCACCGTGCGCAACGGACGTTGCCTGGAAGACTTTGGTGGCGGCCACCCCGATCCCAACCTCACCTACGCCAAAGATCTGGCCACGCTGCTGCTGGATGGCGATGACTACCGCTTTGGCGCCGCCTGTGATGGCGATGGCGATCGCAACATGATTTTGGGGCAGCGCTGCTTTGTGAACCCCAGCGACAGCCTCGCCGTCCTCACCGCCAACGCCACCTTGGTGAAGGGCTATGCCTCCGGCTTGGCCGGCGTTGCTCGCTCGATGCCCACCAGCGCTGCAGTGGATGTGGTGGCCAAGCAACTGGGGATCAACTGCTTTGAGACCCCCACCGGTTGGAAGTTCTTCGGCAACCTGCTCGATGCCGGACGCATCACCCTCTGCGGTGAAGAGAGCTTTGGCACCGGCAGTGATCACATCCGCGAAAAAGATGGTCTCTGGGCTGTGCTGTTTTGGCTCTCAATCCTGGCCAAGCGCCAATGCTCAGTGGCGGAGGTGATGCAGCAGCACTGGAGCACCTATGGGCGTCATTACTACTCACGCCATGACTACGAAGGCGTCGACACCGAGCGGGCCCATGGGCTCTACAACGGTCTGCGCGATCGCCTCGGCGACCTCGCTGGCACCAGCTTTGCCGATAGCCGCATCGCCAGCGCTGACGACTTCGCCTACAGCGATCCCGTCGATGGCTCGCTGACCCAGAAGCAAGGTCTGCGTCTGCTGCTTGAAGACGGCAGCCGCATCATCCTGCGGCTCTCGGGAACCGGCACCAAAGGCGCCACCCTGCGGCTCTATCTCGAGCGCTATGTCGCCACCGGCGGCAACCTTGATCAAAATCCCCAGCAAGCCTTAGCCGGGATGATTGCGGCCGCCGATGCCCTCGCTGGCATCCGGGCAGCCACCGGCATGGACGTTCCCACGGTGATCACCTGATTCCAATGGCACCCGGTGCTACTCGCCTTCTGCCCCCGTTGAGCCGAAGGCAACTGCAGCGGATTGTCCTGGAGGCCGACACCAGAGGCGGCAGGCTCTACAACCTGGTCATCTTTGCCACGATTCTGCTGAGCGTGGCGGGGCTGCTGCTTGAGCCGACACCGCAATCCTTCAGCAGCGAGCTGCAGCAGGGAGGCGTTGTCGTTTGGATCGACGCGTTTTGCCTGCTCGTTTTCCTGATTGATTACGTGCTGCATGTGGCGCTCAGCCCGCAGCCATGGCGCTACATCCGCAGCATCTATGGGGTCATTGACCTGACGGCCGTGGTGTTTTTCCTCGTGCCTCAGATCAACAGCGGGGTGGTGCTGTGGATGTTCAAATTTGGCCGCATCCTGCGGGTGTTCAAGCTGCTCCGATTTGTTGATGAGGCCGACCGCTTACTGATCAGCTTGAGGGCCAGTGCACGGCGTATCGCCGTGTTCATCCTGTTTGTTGTGATCTTGCAGGTGTTCCTTGGCTACCTGATGGTGCTGGTGGAAAGCAGCCACCCCGAGAGCCAATTTCAAAGCGTGGGGCAAGGGGTCTACTGGGCCGTGGTGACCATGACCACCGTGGGCTACGGCGATGTGGTGCCGCAAACGGTGCTCGGTCGTCTCCTGGCTGCGGTGGTGATGCTGCTGGGATTCGGGATCATTGCCATCCCAACCGGCATCGTCAGCTACGAAGCCATCCGCCAGGGCCAAAACGACCAGCGCCGCTGCAGCCACTGCGGCTTTCAAGGTCACCGGCCAGGGGCTGACTTTTGCGATCGCTGCGGCACGGTGCTGCCGCTGGCAAAGCGCTAAGGCAAACCACTGCAGGGCGCTGCCTTGGCCTGATCAGCTTTTGGCTTCACCGCCGTGCCTTGGCGCAGGCTGAGCAAATGGCT
>JAAXIH010000228.1:55165-59976 GCA_012270465.1 Synechococcus sp. | reverse complement strand
GGGGATGCAGCTCGATTCCAGTCAGGCAACGGGGGCTGGAGCGCTGTCAGGAGAGTGATGAACATCCTCCATCTCGTCCGCAAGCAGGCCACCAAACAGCAGGCCCTGCACCAAGCCCAAGTGCTGCTGGCCCGCCAGCAACACGGCGCCGCTTGATCCACCCAGCCCCGGCCCAGCCGGGGCTTTTTTTTGGCCCTAAAACTTGCGCAATTCCCGTGGCGGGCGCGGCTGAGCTGGCGCCGCAGGGGCAGCTGGAGCCGCTGCTGCACCTGAGCTTTGAGGCGAATCGCACTTGGGCTCTTTAATCGCCAAAAAAATCACCGCCAACGCGAGCAACGCGATGGCTGCACTGTTGAGGTGGTTGCCCATGCTCACGGTGTAGCCATAACCAGCGGGTCTGCCAGCGCGCACAGCTGCAGGCTCTGCTCCCAGAGCTGATCGGCAATCGCCTGCGGTTTGGCGCCTTTGGGCCACGGAACCCGCTTGGGATAGCCGCGCATTTGCAGCAGGCCATCAGGGCCGAAGTAGTCCAGGGGCTCCACCGCGGGATCGGTGGCAGCCCGCAAGCTGGGCAGAGCCCCCTGGGGAGCCGGCATCGCCAACCAAGACGGCATGTTTTGCATGTTGGGGCTGTGGCGTTGCAACTCCGTTGCGGTGACTCCTGGATGGGCCGCGCAGGCCACAACCGATGAGCCGGCCCGTTTCAGCCGCCGCGCTAAGGCCTGAATGAACAGCAGGTTGGCCAATTTGCTCTGTCCATAGGCCGCCCAGGGTTGATACCCACGGCGCTCGAAATTCAAATCGTCGAAGACCATGCGGCCAAACAACGCCGCACCGCTCGACACCGCCACGACCCGCGCCGCCGTTGCCGCCTGCAGCAGCGGCAGCAGTTGCAGCACCAGCGCGAAATGGCCCAGGTGGTTGATGCCGAATTGCAGTTCGAATCCATCGGCCGTGCGCCCCTCGGGCGGCACCATCACACCGGCATTGCAGATCAACAGATCAAGCTGCTGATGGTCTGCGCGCAGCTGGGCGGCAGCTGCCTTCACCGAAGCAAGATCTGCCAAATCCAAGGGCAGCCACTGCACCAAAGCGGTGGGAACCGCAGCTTGGATGCGCTCGATGGCCTGCTCAGCCCGCCGTTGATCACGACAACCCAGCAGCACATGGGCGCCCTTGGAGGCGAGCTGCAGGGCAGCCTCAAAGCCAATCCCCGTGTTGGCGCCTGTGACCAGGGCAACGCGGCCGGCTTGCCCAGCCATGGCATCAGCGGTCCAAGGTGCCATCGCTCTGCAGCAAACCCCGTTGTCTTAGCGAACCCTTGCAGGCCCCTGACTTCATTCCTATTGGTGAGCTGAAGCAAGCAGGCCGCCATGGGAGCCCATCAGCCACCGCTCTGGCGCGTGATCTTGGCGGGCCTGATTGGCAATGTCATGGAGTGGTACGACTTCGCCCTCTACGGCTACTTCGTTGGCATCTTCAGCGATCAGTTCTTTCCATCCAGTGATCCCAATGCCTCGCTGATCGCGGCGTTTGGAGCCTTTGCCGCCGGCTTTCTGGTGCGCCCCTTCGGAGGCGTGGTGCTCGGCCGCATCGGCGATCGGGTGGGCCGCCGCCAAGCCCTCACCCTCTCGGTGATGGCCATGGCGCTCGCCACGGTCTCCATGGCGATCCTGCCCACCTACCAGCAGGTGGGGCTTTGGGCCCCGATCGCGTTGGTGTTGTTGCGCATCCTGCAAGGACTCTCGGCTGGCGGTGAATACACCACCTCGATTGTGTTTTTGGCTGAGCATGCCCCAGCCAATCGCCGCGGCCTGGTCACGATCTGGGGGCTCTGGGGATCGGTGTTGGGCATGCTGCTGGGCTCAGCCGCTGGAACGCTGCTCTCCAGCAACTTGAGCGCCGCCCAAATGCACAGCTGGGGCTGGCGCGTTCCCTTTGCCCTAGGGCTGTTGGTGGCCCTCACGGGTCTGGCTTTGCGCCGCGGCCTCCGTAGCGAAACGCCACCGGCTACGGCCGCCCGCCCGCTACAGGACTTAGCTCGCCATCGCGGCGCAGTGCTGCGGGTTCTGCTGCTCAATGTCGCCAGCAGCGTCGCCTTCTACACGGCCTTCGTCTACGTGATCACCTACATCCAAAGCGAAGCAGGGCAGAGCGAAAGCGTTGCGCTCGCCCTCAACACCCGAGTGATGGGATTGCTGCTGATCTTTTACCCAATCGCCGCCTGGATCTCGGATCGGCTTGGGCGCAGGCCACTGCTGATCACTGGCTCACTGTTTCTGCTGCTCGCCGGCCTGCCGATTTTTGAACTGCTGCACAGCGGCAATCCCACCTGGATCACCAGGGGGGAAGTGCTGCTGATGTTGGCGGTGGCACTGCTGGCTGGAGCCAAAAACCCAGCCAATGTCGAGTTGATGCCGCAAGCGGTGCGCTGCACGGGCTTGGCCCTTGCTTTCAATGTCGCCGAGGGGTATTTCGGCGGCACCACCCCGCTGATCGCCAGTTGGTTGGTGAGCAGCAGTGGCAATCCACTGCTGCCGGGCTACTGGGTTGCCTTCGCTGGAGCCATCACCTTGATCACGGCGCTGTGGTTCACCCCCGAGAGCTGCCGGCTCCCCTTGCAGCGCCTATGACAAGGAAGCAGCGGTTGAGCCTTGCATGAAGAAGTGGCTCCCAATCCTGGTGTTGGGGCTCACCCAATTCGTCATGGTGCTCGATGGCACGGTGATGAACGTCTCCATTACCGAGGTGGTGGGCGACCTGGGCACCACCACCAGCAACATGCAGTTGGCCATTGCCACCTTCACGCTGACGATGGCGGCCTTGATGCTGGCCGGCGCTGGCCTGGGCACGCGCCTAGGACTGCGGCGCACCTTTGTGATTGGCAATGTCATCTATGCCATCGGCTCCTTAACCACCGCCTTCGCCCCTGGCTTTGCGGCCCTGTTTGTGGGCTGGTCATTGGTGGAAGGCCTTGGGGCTGCCCTAGTGGTGCCAGCGATCGCTGCTCTGGCAGCGGTGAATTACAGCGGCCGGGAGCGGGCCATGGCCTACGCCGTGCTCGGCGGCATTGCTGGAGCCGCTTCAGCCGCAGGCCCGCTGATTGGCGGTTGGATGACCACCTACCTCTCCTGGCGGTGGGTGTTTGGCTTTGAGACGCTGATCATTTTGCTGTTGGTACTGCCCTTGCACCGGCGCATCGTTGACCAGCGCCCAACGGCGATTCAAGGGAGATTTGATTGGCCGGGAGTGCTGCTCTCAGCGCTGTCGATGGGGCTGATCGTGCTGGCCTTGGTCTCCGCCAGCACCTGGGGTTTGATTCAACCGATCAATCCACCCTTCACGGTCTGGGGCTTCTCGCCAACGATGCCGATGGTGGTGGTGGGAGCCCTGGTGGCCTGGGGCTTCATCAGCTGGCAGGAGCACCTGCAAACCCATGGCGGGGCCCCGTTGGTGGGCCTGGATCTGCTGAGCTTTGCCAGCTTGCGCGCCGGGCTGGCCTCGCAGCTGGTGCTCTATTTCATCGTCGCGGGAACGTTCTTTGTGATCCCGCTGTATCTGCAAACCGTGCTCGAACTCAACGCGCTGGAGTCGGGGATTCGCATGCTGCCGATGTCGGTGTGCCTGTTTTTGGTGGCCCTGATCGGATCACGCCTGGCCAGCCACCGTTCACCACGGCAATTGATCCGCTCGGGCCTATTGATCGCCTGCGGGGGCCTGGTGTTGATGATCAGCGCCATCCGCCCCGAAGCCGACAGCGTGCTGTTCACCCTGGCGATGGCCTCGATTGGTATTGGCATCGGCCTGGCCATCTCTCAGATCGGCAACGTCAACCTCTCATCGGCTGATCAAAGCCGCAGCACTGAAATTGGTGGCATGCAAGGCACGGCACAAAATCTTGGGGCCTCCCTCGGCGTGGCCATTGCTGGCACGGCCCTGTTCATTGCCCTCGGCAACCAACTCACCACAACGGTGAACAACAACCCCTCGATCAACCCTGCGCTGAAGCAGGCCACCGAAGCGGCGCAAAAGAGGGGCATTCAAGTGGTGACCCCCGAACTGCTGGAGAACTATCTGCAGCAAGCCGGTGTACCCAGCGATCAAATTCAACTGATCTCAGACGACTACACCAGCAGCAAATTGCAAGCCCTGCGGCTTGGCCTGGGCCATGTATTGGTGGTGGCGCTGCTGGGCCTTCCGCTCACGCGCGGATTACCGCGCAAGCCGCTTTAAGGCAGCGCTGCATCAACGATGTTGCGAATTTCACCCACCTGGTGCATCGACATCACCGTGACATTGATGGGCCGGCGCAACGGGCTGCCGGAGCGCACCGCAAAGCCATAGGTCTGACTGGCCAGATCAAAGGGAGCGATCTGAAGATCGGTTTTGGGGTTCTGGGCAATGAAATAACGCAGGGCCGGGCGGTCATAGATCACGCCTTCCGCCCGTTTCTGCTCCACTAAATCGATCGCTTGCTTGAGGTTGTCAGACGCCAGGGATTTGGCTCCCATGCGATCAGCCCAGAGCTCACTAGTGGTGCCCCGCACCACGGCGATCACAGCGCCGCGCAGCTGCGCCGGGTTGGTGATGGGGGCCGTGCTGTTGCGCGCCAGGGCCAAGGTGAAGGCCGAAGCCAAACCAGCGGTGATCGAGGAGACAGCGATCAATGAAACAACCATCCAAACCGCGGTGATGGCACGGCCGGTTTTCGACACCGGGGCCCGGTCGCCATAGCCAACGGTGGTGAGCGTCACCAGAGCGAACCACATGCCATTCCCAACACCACGTAGGTAATGGCGCGGGAATTGCGA